>DTYT01000032.1 GCA_012961745.1 Kiritimatiellia bacterium
CGCCGCAACCATTCGTTCCGCCTCGGCAGTATCCGTGGCAATAGGTTTCTCCACCAGCAGGTGCACACCCCCCTCCAACAGCGGTAGCGACACCTCGAAATGTCGGTCGGCCGGCACAGCCACACTGGCCGCGTCCACCAGCGAAGCCAGCTCTTCCAGACTGCGAGCAGCGGTTACCCCGTACTGCGAGGCGATTTCCCGTGCGCGCGATGCGTTGATATCATACACCGCGACCAGATTGACCTCACCGAGCTGCGAATAGATTCGCACGTGATGCCGGCCCAAGGCCCCCACCCCCACCACACCTACACGCACAGATCCCGGATCCTCACCTGCCATCGTTGCTCCCCGTTGACTCCATCCCAAGACCCACAACCTTGAGTCCCTTCTGCCCCGCTTCTCTCATCAGCATTCCCTTGTCCAGAAGAATCGTCCGGCCCGCCTCCACCCCAAGGACTGAGAAGCGCCACTTCCTCAGCATCTCTATGGTACGCCGTCCCACGACCGGGATATCGAATCGAACGTCATGGGACCGCTTGGCCACCTTTACCACCACTCCCCCCGCCCGCCGCCCAGCCAGCCGGCCGGCCCTCCGCACCATTGCATCGGTACCCTCAAAGGCTTCCACGGCCAGAACCACACCGGCCTTTACTGCCACCGCTTGCCCGACATCCAGATTCGCCAAGGCGCTGGCGACCCGCTGGGCCAGTCGTATGTCACACCATTCCTCGGCCGTGGGCTCGCTTCCGGAGAGAATTCCCGGCTCTGCCAGGTGCTGCTCCATGAAACTCCAGGCCGGCAGCACGGACACTCCGCTCTTCTCTATCTCCCGGACCACCGCGCCGAAAATGGTCTCTGCATTCCGGACGGGAAGACCTTCCAGCAGACTCCACATGCGTGAATCCGGACGTGCCGAGAATACATGGCGGGGGGCTATCTGCCCGGCCATCACCACCGCGTTGACCCCGCTATCTTGAATAGAGTCCAGAAGCGACTGGAGCGCCCCCACTTGCAGCCAGAAAACCTGATCGACGTAGCGCCCAATCTCGGCCCGGGTTTCTCCCTTGAAAGCGAAGGCGATCACCCGCCGCCGGTGGGTGGAAACCGCCTCGCGGGCAAGTATCAGGGGGTAATCGCCCCGCCCCGCAATCAGGCCGACGAGCGAGTGCCTCAGGTCCCTCGGGCTGCCCGTTTCCTCCGTCATGCGGTGTCAACATACCGGTTACGGCGCCGCGCTTGAAGTCAAAAAGGGGGCGGGACAGCGGCTGGTATTGTCTCCGGTGGACAGTAAGGCGCTCTACGGGTATAATACGACTGGAGAGAATCATGATCCCCGTCAGAGTCTATCTCGCCAGCGCTGCGGCCCTGGCACTGGGCGCGTGGTCGCTCTGTGCCTGGGACTATCTTCCCATCGACGTTGCCCCCGACCGCCCCGAGTGGAAATGGAGGGATGCCCTTGCGAAAATGTTGGTTGGCCAGCGCGAATCTCCGGTCGAGGGCGGCCGAGTGGACGTGCTCACCGATCACTGGGCGATTGAACTTGAATGGCCGCACAAGTGGCATGAAGGTATCGGGCAGGTACTGCACTACGCGATGCTTACCGACCGCAAGCCGGTACTGGCACTCATGGCTCATGCCCGCAGCCCGGAAAACATGCAAGAAAAGATGCTGCGGCGCTTCGATCTGGTGGAAAAGACCTGCCGCGCACACGGCATCCACCTCCTGATCCTACTCCCTCAAAGACCGTCTCGCCCCGCCGCCGACATAGAGACCAACGGCATCGCCGGGGTTCGGTACTGGCTCAACACGCGTACCGGCGTGCGCCATCGGCCCGGCTGCCGCTTTTACCGGAATACCGAAGAAGGTCGGCCCTGTACGGCCGACGAAGGACGGCCGTGCCGCCTCTGTGCCCCCTGACCCCCCCACGCCGGGAATCAAGGAACCGCCGTCGATGGCCGCAATTGCAGCTCCACGGGCAGGGTGCCCCTACTATCCCAGCCTGTAAACGCCCGGCTGTGCAGGATGAAAAAATCGAATATGGTACTGGACTACCCACCTGACCTGTTTTATAGGTGTCTAACTGCGCCGGTAGAGGCGAGCAGCGCAAATGCCCAAGCAGAAGACCAAGAAGACCATAGCCAAGCGGTTCAAGAGGACGGCCACCGGCAGGATCCTCCGGTACCGCGCAGGCCATAGCCATCTGCTGACCGGAAAATCGTCCAAGCGGCGGCGGCGCCTGCGCAGGTCTACGGCGTTGCGCAGTACGGACCGCCGCCTGGTGGAACCCGGTCTGTCCGGTTGACCGTCCAGGGAGTGAACCAATGGTAAGAGCCACCAACGCACCGGCATCCCGCAAGAGGCGCAAGCGGCGGCTCAAAATGGCCCGCGGGTACTACGGCGCCCGCAGCCGGCTCTACCGTACCGCAACCGAGGCGGTGGACCGGGCCATGGCGACCGCCTACGCGCACCGCAAGCGGAAGAAGCGGGATTTCCGCGGACTGTGGATCATCCGAATTTCGGCCGCCTGCCGTGCGCGCAAGATCTCGTATAGCCGCTTCATGGAAGGACTCCGTAAGTCCGGTGTCGTCTTGAACCGGAAGATGCTTTCCGAAACCGCCATCCGCGACCCGGATTCCTTCGACCGCCTGGTTGAACGGGCCCGGGCCCATATCTCTCCCGCCCGGGACAACATCACTAGCTGAAACGACTTTCCTCCCCGGGAAGGGACCAGCCATGCGCGACATGCCATCTCTTCACTTTTCGGTCCCGGCGGCCGGCAGGCCGAGACACCGAGCGGCACGCCGAAATGCAGCGTTGTCGTCGGCGGCCAGGGCCGCTTCAGCACGCTTGAGGACTCGGCGGGCAGTGTTGGTCCATCCGGCGGCAAAGTAGCTGTCGGCGAGCGTCCTTATCAGTCCCGGAACGTGCCACCCGGTAATCTCGCAGGCCGTCCGTGCCAGCTCGACCGCCCGGGCCGGATCCCGCAAATCGGGATCCTCCGTACGGATCAATAGATCCGCCAGCGCCTGCAGCGCGTTCGCCTCGTAAGGCAGAAGGCGCAACGTATCCTCCAGATGCCGCGCTGCCTCCCGGTCCCGCCCCTGGGAACGGCACAGCAAGGCCAGGTTGTAGTGTGCATGTGCCTCTCTGCCGTCGAGTCTCAGGGCTTCCCGGAACGCGTCCTCGGCCCCCTCCATATCGCCCGAGCGGGCCAACGCAATCCCCAGGTTCACCCATAGGGCAGGCCAGTCCGGCTTCAGGGAACGGACCACATGAAAGTAGCTGGTGGCCTGCTGGATATCTCCTTTTGCAAGAGCCGCGTTGCCGAGAGACAACCAGGCGAACCAGGCCCGCGGAGATTTCCGCACGGCATCTGTCCACAGCATCTCTTCATTGCGGAACAGCCGCGCCCGCGCGTGGGCTTGGGACGCCAACACGACCACCAGGACCGCCAGGACCACGCACCATATCTGCCTGATCCAGCCGGTCACCCGCCTGAAAATCAATGCCATTGCGGCTGCCTCCATGGCCAGCAAGGCGGCCGCTCCGGCGTACGCCCAATGATCCGCCACCGGGGCATACAGCAGGTATCCGATGTCGAACAGCCCCAGCACGGGAAACATTAGCGCCCCGAACGAAAGCCACCCCGCAATCAGACCGCGGCCCACGGATCGTGACCGCCAAGCCCACCCAACAACAACTACGAGTATCAGCGCCCCCGACTGGGAAAGCAGAAGCCAATGCGGCAGGTCTTCCCACGGTTCGTACATCCAGCTCAAGCGCACCGGAACCAGGATCTTCCCGACGTAGAACCAGAACGCCCGGATGGCGGATACAACACGCTGGAGCGGCGGGGCACATCCTTGAAGTTGCGGTGGAATCGCCCGGTGATACTGGAACCACATGGTAAGCAGGCCCAGAGCAATCCCGACCGCCAGGCAAGCAAGTACCAGCCGCGCCGCGCCGCCGGAGACCTTTCGATTCCGCCACCACATGACGAGGAGCATGACTGCCGGCAGGCCCACCACCGAAGTCTTGGACAGGAGCGCCGCGACGTACAGAACCGCCGTCCATGCACCTGCCCGCCCTGTCCGGTCGCCCCCCTTCATCGCACGTGTCCAGAATGCCAAGGCCAGTGCGGCCAGGAAGGCAGCCAGCAAGGTCTTGGTTTGCGCGGCCCAACCGACCGCGGCAACGTTGACCGGGTGCACTGCAAACAGAACTGCCGCCAGCCAGGCACCGGGTACCCTCAGCAAGGCAAGCAGGCGGTACACGGCTACTGCAGTGGCCGCGTGCAATATGAGATTAACCAGATGATAGCCGGCAGGATTGCCGCCCCATAGTCTCCATTCCAGCCACAGGAGGCTGTTGGAAAGAGGATAATAGTCTACCGGCCGCGTCGAGAACCAGATATCAGCGATACCACCGAGCCTCCTGATGAGCCGATTACCGTATATGTACAGATCGTCATCCCACAGGAAACCGGCACCAAGCAACGGAGCCAGCGTGGCGATGCAGACCAGTACTAGGAGCAGATCAGGCCACCGTCGCAGTCGGCGGCTGCCTGCGGGCGAGGCCCAGCTTGGAAGCCCATTCCTTACGCGGCATCCCCCCTCCGGAAGACTCTGGATTCATGAGACCGAAAAACCCGCCTCGACACCCGGCGCATCCCTCGACTACAAGATTTATCCAGAGTGGCGAGCGAAGGCAAGCTGCGGCTGATCCCTGAACCGAAAGGCAGTCTATGAGGATCGGGAAAACGGGCATATTCTTTATGCTATCCGTGCTGGCCGCCCTGAAGCCGGAACCCACGGCCGGGGAGTCGCTTCTGAATGCACCGGCCGAATCGTTGCTCTACCGTGCACTGGAATGCATGAACCTGGACCCGTCCGATCTCGATTTCGCCCGGGACGTGGCTGATCCCCGCCTCGTCATACCGGCCGTCAGGGATGGTTTACGGAACGTACTGTCGGGCCCGCGCCTGGGAAGGGAAATTGAGAACCTGTTGAGGGACAGGTCGCCCGACGAGCTCTTGGGTACTGTTCGTAGATGGCTGTCGATCACCCGACCGATGAATTCGACACCTCCTGAACCGCAGCCGGGGGGGAAATGGCCGCCGGATGCTACTGCCAGTCTTTCTCAGCCTCTGGCATCCGCGGTGGCAGAATTCCTCATCGACGTCGAGCCGGCATTCGTTCTGGCTTCGGGCGCCTTGGATCGTCTGGCCCCGGAAACCCGTGCGTACCTGTGGGCGCGCCATGTCACAGGAATGTTCAACGCAGAGGACAGACCGCACGTGCGTCATGCCATAATGTCGGCCGGCTTAAGCTCCCAGGTGCTCTGGCGTGTCATCCGCGAGAGCCAGCAACTGGACCCCGAACCATACGCTGTGCAGTACTACGACGCAGTCGAGCTTGTGTCTCTGGACCGGCTCCTACCCGCGGCTGCTCTCATCTACCGAGCCGCTCGCCGCCTCTCCCAGAAACTGAAGCACCTGGAGGACTGGCCCCGGCAAATGGTGCGGATCCCGACGGGTCGCGGCGTTGTCGTTATCGGAAGCACGTCGGATGATGTCCACCGCGAAGCCGCGTTGCTGGTTGTTGATCCCGGGGGAAACGACCGCTATTACGACGCGGCGGCCGCATTCTGTCTCGGAACCGGCACGGCGATCAGCGTGGTACTAGATCTTGAAGGTGACGACACTTACTCCGGAACGAAAGTCGCCGGAACCGCCACGGCGGTTTTCGGAATATCTATTCTCATCGACCTGTCCGGCGCGGATACCTATCGGGATCCCTATTGTGGATCGGCAAGCTCCTTCTGCGGGGTGGGTATCCTGGAAGACCGAAGGGGAAGCGACATCTATGACGGCTGGGCCTTTTCCCAGGGGGCCGCGGTGTGCGGTGTCGCACTCCTCCGCGACCTGCAGGGAGACGACCATTACGCCGCGGGACTGTGCTCGCAAGCCTTTTCCGGACCCCTGGCAGCCGGATTTCTTGTGGACCATGAGGGCGACGATGTCTATGTGGCCGGCGGCCGTGAACCCGATTATGAACGCCATGATGACCGCTTCCTCTCCCTTTCCCAGGCCTGCTCGGTGGGCGATCGCCCATTTGCCGGTGGCGGCATCGCGTTCCTCCTGGACCAGGATGGCAACGACACCTACATCGCAGACGTGTATGGTCAGGGTGTTGCCTATTGGTATGCCTTCGCGGCGCTGGTGGACGCGAATGGCAACGACGCCTATTCCGTGTATCACTATGGGCAGGGAGCGGGAATTCATCTGGCCTGCGGCATACTGTGTGACCAACAGGGCGGTGATACATATCAGGGATACATACTCACCCAGGGAGCGGCCCACGATTACGCCGTTGGTATGCTCCTTGACGACGGCGGCGATGACACCTATTGCGCCGACCACCACTCCCAGGGGCGGGCCATCAATAACGCGGTGGCGCTCCTGATCGACAGCAACGGAGACGACGGCTATTTCGCCCGCCAGCCGCAACGCTGTCAAGGCGTTGGCAACATGGGCGGCGACCGCGAGTACGGCAGTCTGGCCCTACTCCTGGACCTGGCAGGTAAGGACTATTTCTCATGCGGAGCACCCAATGGCGGCGCTCTCCTGCGACCGATGGACGGCATCGTGTACGACTATTCGGAGCCCATTGCACCCGAGGCGAAAGAATGAGATGCCCGGCAGTACATATCCGAGTGACATTGCTCGGTCTGATACTGGCAACCGCCGTTCTCCCCACCCGGGCAGGCCAGGCCGACGTCGACGTTTCCGTTCCCGATCTCCAAGGGTCCTCCTTTGACGACCTGATGTCCCATGCCAGCCGCTATGCCACCACTGCTGAGAAAAGAAGGATGAAACATCTGGCACGGGCAGAACTGAAGAGGCGCGGGGAGCGATTCTTACGGTACCTGGTCTCCCACGCCGGGATAAAGAATGTCTGGTTTTCCATCTACGCCCGGGAGATGGTAGATTGGCTTCCATCCGAAAAGGCCGTCCCGGTCCTTCTCGATCTGCTGAATGCAGCCCACCCGGAAGTACGCAAGATGGCGGCCTATCTGCTGGGATTCTACCATGCACCGCAATATTGGGAACGTCTGTTGCCCCTTCTGGAAGATGAGGACGTCGCCGGCGCGGCCATCCGGACGCTCGGCAAGTGGCAGGCCGCACGCGCCGCCAGCCGGATAGCGGACTTTCTGCAAGACGACAACGAGCGCCGGCGCATCCTCGCCGTAAATGCCCTGGGTGATATCGGCTCCCCGGAAAGCATCCCTTCACTGTTTAGGATGCTTGATGATCCGGCATGCACCGTGCGACGCGCAGCAGTCCGTGCCCTAGTGAGAATCGGGCCGGCGGCCGAACGGCCCGCCATCCGCGAGCTGGCCCGCAGCCGGGGACGCAAGCAACGCGAGGTGATCCGGGTACTGGCGTATCTGCATTCGCGCAGGGCGGTACCACGACTGCGGCGCTTGCTGTCCAGCGCAGACTGTACCACAGCGGCGGACGCCGCGCGTGCGCTCGCGGTAATACAGCCCTCTCGCTTTACGGCACGGGGAAAGGAACTCCAAGCCCGCTGTGGCGGTTGTCCTTGCATCACGCTGGCGGGAGCCGGATTCCCGCCCCTGGAACAACGTGACTGAAAAATGAGAACATCAGGCGCACGATCATGCGCAGCTGCCGGCCATCGGGCGTCACGCTGGGCGGTAATCTTTGATTGGGACGGTGTGATCGTGGATTCCTCCGACGCCCATCGGAAGAGCTGGGAACTGCTTGCCGCTGAAGAGCAGCGTTCGTTGCCACCCGATCACTTCCAGCGGGGTTTCGGCATGAAAAACCCTGAGATTATCCGCAATCTGCTGAAATGGACTGATGATCCGGTCACGATCGATCGCCTCTCGAAGAGGAAGGAAGCGCTCTACCGGAAAATCATAGCGAACCAAGGTATACGCCTTGTACCCGGCGCCGGGCAGCTCCTTGACCAACTGCAGGCGGCCTCAGTGCCAATGGCGATTGCTTCATCCACGGATCGGGCGAACATCACCTTGATAATGGAACGGTATCTGCCCCACATACGGTTTTCAGTCATAGTAGCCGCTGAAGATGTCAGGCGCAGCAAGCCGGAACCGGACGTTTTCCTTACTGCCGCTCGCCGTCTCCGTATTCCACCGGAGTCCTGCGTCGTCATCGAAGACGCCCCTGCGGGGATAGCCGCTGCCCGTCGCGCCCGCATGAAGGCGATAGCGGTAGCCACCACCCGACGAGATGAAGCGCTGGCCGCGGCCGACTTGGTCGTACGCGATCTGGCTGCGCTCGACATGCAATTGCTGGCCAGCCTCGCCTCACGGGCCCAGCCCCCAGGGGCCGCACCACCGCCGGTTGACGAGGCCCGCCGATACGGGCCTTGAATGCCGGGCCGGAATCCCTGCGACTGCTGAAATTGTGCTGTAAACCCGGCTCTCCAAGATGTAGGATGAAGATATCACGCCGGCCGGTAGTTTGTGTTACTGGAGAGCAGGTCCCATGAACGTGACAAGAGAGTTCATCCGCCGTGTACCCAAGACGGATCTCCATGTCCATCTGGACGGCTCCCTGCGCCTGGACACGTTGATTGAGCTTGCACGTCAGGAGCGCGTAAAACTGCCCTCCTACGAAGTGGCCGGGCTGCGGGAGACGGTGTTCAAGGACAAGTACAATGATCTGGCGGATTATCTTAAGGGCTTCGCTTACACGTGCGCCGTGATGAGGACTGCCGAGAATCTGCAACGGATTGCGTATGAGCTGGCACAGGACAACATCGCCGAGAACGTGCGTTATATAGAGGTGCGCTTTGCGCCTCAATTGCACGTGAGTGAGTCAATGGACACTGCGGCGGTGGTGGAAGCCGTCTGCCGGGGTCTGGCCCGTGCCCGTGATGAGCATAACCGCACACCAGCCGTACGAACCGGATCCGATCTGCCTTTTGAATTCGGCGTGATCTTGTGCGCCATGCGCTGTTTCTCTGCCGGTATGAGTCCCTATTACGCCGATCTTTTCCGCATCATGGCATACGCACCGCGCAAGCAGGTATTCTCCACTGCCTCCCTCGAACTGGCGCGAGCCGCGGTTGCACTTGCACGACAGCGGGGTCTCCCGGTTGTCGGATTTGATCTCGCCGGCGAGGAAGAAGGCTATCCCGCGGTGGCCCACCGTGCCGCCTATCAATATGCCCACCGTCACTTCCTGAAGAAAACCGTGCATGCCGGGGAGGCCTACGGTCCCGAATCCATCTTCCAGGCGATAACCGAGTGCCATGCCAACCGGATCGGCCACGGGACGTTCCTGTTCGCGGCCGATATGGTGAAGGACCCCGAAATTGAGGAACCTCGGGAATACGTCAATCTCCTTGCCGAGTATATCGCCAGCCAGCGTATCACCATTGAGGTGTGCCCGACCAGCAATCTCCAGACAATCCCGGAATTCGATTCTCTGTCGGCGCACCCGGTCCGTCAGATGATCGAACACAGCCTCTCGGTCACCATATGTACGGACAACCGTCTGGTGTCCAATACTTCCGTCACGCAGGAAATCATGTCCGTGCTTCAAGCCATCCCCCTGACACGACATCAGCTGCGCAATATCATCGTAGCCGGATTCAAAGGCAGCTTTTTCCCAGCAGGATACCGGCAGAAGAGGGCATACGTCCGCCGTATGCTGAATATTTATGAGTCGTTGGAGCGGAGCCTCCTCGGTCCTGACGACGGGAAAGTACTTTCCCTCTCGCAGGGGTAACCGACTGGCGGCGGTCATCCCGCGCCGGCGTTCTCGTTTGGCTTCAGCAAGATAAAGCTCGGGAACCCACGGACCTGATAGTACTCCAACAATCTCCGGATAAGCGGGTGATTAGGATCCTCAGCAGCAACCTTGAGCACTATAACCTGATTCAGCAGCTCCCGTACTCTCTTCGACCGCAACGTAGTCCTGTCCATCACGATACACGCCTTGCACCAACTGGCACCGAAATCCAGCAGGATCGGCCGGGAAACTGCGGCTGCCCGGGTAAGAACCTCTGCAACACGCCGGATCTCGTCCTCAGCACACCACTCTCCCCCCTGCCGTCCCGCCCCTGCGCCGCCCTCTCCCCGCCACAGCAGGACAGCCACACGCCCGTAGTAAAGCCCCAGCATGAGGATCCCCACAGCGAGCAGATTCCTCACCCAGACCATCCACCTGCCCGGGGCGGGCAGCCGCGCAATCCCTGCCCCCATGAGGGGCCATGGCGCTCCCATACCGAGCCCCAGCAGCAAGGGTAGAAAAACCGCAACCCGATGGCCCTCGGCAACAAGTTTTCCCGACCAGAGCAAGACCGAAATCACTATGGGCGCCACACATGCCCCCGCCAGAACGGCCGCTAGTGCGCCCATGAAAAAGGCAACCAGTGCCCCGACATTGCGTGTCACCCGGGAACTCAAATGCGTCTGATATCGCGAAAAATCCACGTGGATCACGTCGAACATCGCCAGAGCCATCACGAGGAAGAAGACAGAAATTCCCGCATTGAAGGCGGCCGAGGCATTCAAGGTCCCGAACGTCGACCCGGTCAAGAGCGCAAACATTCCGAGCCCCCCATAGGCAAGCGCCATCCCGGCGCCGTACATCAATCCCGCCACGAAACCCCGCCGCCGGCTCCCGCCCCCAGGACCGCCGGAAGTCGCCCCCAGGATCGCCAGGTTGACCGGTATGAGCGGCAGCACGCACGGTGTGAGGTTCAGGGCGACGCCTCCCGCGAATACCATCAACAAGAGCAACCACATTGACCTGCGTCCTCGCTCCCCGCGGTGGTCGGCGACTGCCCCGCATAGTGCTTGTTTCAGGAAAGCCACGAATTTTTCTTCCCCCATATACCCCACCGCCCGAGCCTCGATCCTGAACATGCGCGCCGCGGGAAGCCAGTCGACTGGAGCTGCCCTTGACGCGGTCCGGGAGGGCTTCACGATGTGGGACGCCGCCTGCAGCACAAATTCCTTCTTCACCGGCAAGGAACATATCTCCCGAGTGCATGCCTGATAGGAAACCTGCACTTTTACTATGGGAGCCGTAATCTCAGCCAGGGTCGCGGTTACCGCAACATCTCCGGTGTAAACCTCCTTTCCCTCGCCGGTAAAGGGATCCCTGATAGTCACTGGATCGGGACGACTGACCCGTCCCATCTCACCCCCCGACAGGACCTCGAAATGCAGCTTGTCCGCGTAGAGAAAATGCCCTTCCGGCACGGTGAAGTGGGCCGTCATCCGGGGCGGGCTGGAAGTCGCCTCCAGTCCAATATCCACCGCGACCTCGCCGGCGGCAAAAATAGCGCCCGGTCCGGAGAAGAACGAGATTACCATCAGACAGAGTCCGGTCAGTTTGCAAAGCCCGGGAGGGCACGTGCCGGGAACAGCCTTGAACACGAATCGCCGCTTCATTCGGCCAGCAGCAGTTCCACTTTTCGCCGTAGTTCCGATTCCGGAACAACCCCCACAATCCGGTCTCTCACTCTTCCCCGCCGGTCGATCAGAATCTTGGTGGGAACCGCCCGGATCCCCCCGAAGGCGGCCTGCACGCCGGAATCCGCCAGAGCCAGCGGATACTTGATGTGTAATCGGGCCGCGGCCGCCGCCACACGGTCGGGAGAACCACGATCGACTGTCATTCCAATCATCACCAAGCCACGCCCCTCCATTTCATTATGAAGACGGTTCAAAGCCGGGATTTCCGACCGGCAGGGCCGGCACCACGTTGCCCAGAAATCCAGCAGAACCACCCTCCCTCGGAACTGTTCCAATGAGAGGCTGGTGTCGTCTCTCAGCGAGCGGAAAGTGACTACCGGAGCCCCGACCGGTTGGGAGGTCTCCGGCTCTTTCGACACTGCCTCGCTTCCAGTCCCCCCGGGTTTACATCCTGCCGCCAGCCCGAGCAGTACGGCTGCCACCCCCACGGCCGCGCTGATCCGTGCCTTCAACTGCCGCCCTCCTCTGTCCGATCTTGCAGCCACCTTACCGCACTTTCCCATCGATTTCAAATGTTCTACTCCGTCCGGCTTGCGCCAGATTCCCCGTGGAGCGGGCACGCCCGGAGATCCGGCCGGTTTTTTTCTTGCCGGAATGTGAGCAGAGGATCACAATCCAATACAAAGCGGGGGTGCACGCCGCGGGCGGGGCGGTTATGTGAAGAGGCGCAACATATACCGTAAGTGGCGGCCCGGGTGGCCGTGGGAGCTTGAGGGCTTGGCGTTGATATTCGCAGCGGTCGCCGTCGTTGTTCCACTCTATGTATTCTATGCCGGTCGAACTTTGACTACCGAGCTGCCCCTCAGCGTCGCCCTCCAGCAGAAGGAGGCCCTCCAGACCACCGACTGGGACGAATTGGTGAATGTTTTCTGGGCCGTCGGCATAGTAGGCCTGTATTTGGTCCACCTGATTCTCGCTGGCGGAACCATAGAGTGGATCTCCACACCTTTTACGCACCTGGCGGCACCTTCCATTTTTGCCATGATCGCCTATTTCCGCATGGTCCGCTTTTCGCAGACATATCCCCAATACGCTTTTCTCACCGGGTCGCTGCCGGAGTTCTCCTTTTGGATTCTGGGCGTTCTGTTCATAACCTGTCTGCTGGCTCGCATGCGAATGACCCGTCACCTGGCCCGCTTTCGGGATGTCCATTGGGACGTGGTCACACCCACTGCCCTTGATTGGAGCTATCTTCAATTGATGACCTTCTTTCGTCCACTGGTCTACCTGCCGCGCCGGTATAAACTCAACCGTGAGGCCCTGCTGATCGAAGGATGGGGTTATGCCATGAGCGTACCCCTTGATGTCATCCAGCACGTGGAGGCGGTCGGCTCGACACAGCTGGTCAGCTATGGCTACTACCTGGCAACCTCTCGGCACAGCCTGGTCAAAATCACGCTGTCTGAACCAGCCCAGCCGATTTTCATATCTCCGAGGGATCGCGGCCGGTTCGTGCACTTTGCGTTGGAGGTTCTGGAATCCCGCAAACCGGCCACGGAGCACGGACACACGCGCCATGGCACGCGTCGGGGCGTAGTTCGTTCGACGCGCGCCGGAGAACGACCGGCAAACGCGTAGGATTCTCCAGAATCCCGGCTCCCTCCGCCGCGGATCATGCCTGGATTCAGAGTGTGGTTGCAGCGATGTTTCCCTTGGGATAGATAGGTTACATGAATTGCCGGATTCGACTGCCGCTCAGCCGGGAACTGGGAGCTGCGCTGAAAGTAGCATCCACCCTTACTCGGAGCGGCTATCGTTGCCTCCTAGTAGGCGGCTGCGTACGTGATCTCCTGCTGGGATTGGAGCCGGAAGACTACGACCTCGCAACGGATGCACCCGCCGAAGCGATTCAGTCCAGATTCCGTTGTGTCAACCCGGCGGGGGAACGCTTCGGGGTCTTCAACGTAGTAGTCGAAGGAAGTGTTGTCACGCTGGCCCGCTTCCGGCGCGACGTGCAATATCGCGACGGGCGCCGCCCGGAGACGCTGGCGTTTACTGGGAGACTGGAGGAGGACGCTCAGCGACGCGATTTCACCGTGAATGCAATATATTTCGATCTCCAAACCAACATGGTCGTAGATCCCACTGGTGGATGCCCCGACTTGTTCCGTCGCGTGCTTCGGGCTATCGGCGATCCCCGCCAGCGCATGAAGGAAGATTATCTGCGTCTGGTTCGAGCCGTCCGCTTAGCGACCAGTCTTGGCTTCACAATGGAGGAGAAGACCGCCGCCGCCGTAAGAGAATACGCTCACTGCCTGACCACCGTTAGTGCGGAACGCCTTCGAGAGGAGCTTACCCGCCTTCTGACGCAGGGGCATGCTGGTCGAGGCATTCGGATGCTGCGCGACTCTACACTTCTTCGCCATGCTCTTCCGGAAGTTTCGGCAATGGACGGCGTACCTCAACCACAGGAGTACCACCCGGAAGGAGATGTGTTCGTTCACACCTGCTGCATGCTTGACCGCCTGAACCCATACCTCACGGTCACGCAAGCCGTCGAAGGTTCACCGTATGCGTCCCCTATCACTAAACGACACCGGGTTTCACCTCGTCTGGCATGGGCTACGCTCCTCCACGATGTGGGCAAACCTCCTGCCTTCCGCATCGCTCACTGCAAAAACGGGAAACTGCGCATCCGTTTCGACGGACATGCTGAGCTTGGCGCCGCGCTGTCCGAGAGAATACTGGCACGCCTGCGGTTTCCGACGCGGTTCATCTCCGATGTCTGCTTCATGATCCGCAACCATATGCGCTTTCTCGACGTACGTAACATGCGAAAGTCCACCCTCCTCAAACTGATGGCCGCGGAAACGTTCGACGACGAGTTGGAATTGCACCGCCTCGACTGTATCTGCAGCCATGGCAAACTTGAAAATTACTTCTACCTGCTGCGATTGAAGTCTTCCTTATCGCAGGAGACCCGGCGGCGGCTGCCCGAGCGCTGGATAACCGGACGCGATCTCCTCGTGCTGGGGATCCCCGAGGGGCCGCGAATAGGCCGTCTTTTGCACCTCGCGTATGATGCCCAGCTTGAGGGGAAATTCCGAACGCGTGAGGAGCTGTTGACGTGGCTGGAAGATATTGCTCGCGAAGAGAACACCCCGGTCGATCAGATAAGTCCAAGTTCCCGTCCGGTCTCCCCTTCGGATGCGGCGTGACACCTGACCAGAGGAACCAGCCAGCCCATCATCAGGCAGAACAGCAGGAAAATCTCCCCGTCGCCGAAGTTGTATTCAACGAGTCCGTTTATGAGGAGCGCACAATAGGCCCCCAGAATCCCTGCCAGAAGGGTTCTGATAACAGGCGACCTTGCCGACCTTGCACCGCGCCAGGCGACCGCCAGTACCGCCAGCACCCACGTCAACCAGACCACGCCACCCAGCCATCCGGTCTCCAGGGTGATCTCCAACAGGTTGTTATGCAGGTGATTCAGGCCCGGTTGAATCAGCCCGGAATACTCCTGCAGATCACTGTGTTGCACCGCCCCCAGCCCCACTCCCCACGGATGATCAGCAATTATGCGCGGAGCAACCCGACCCCAGAGAACCCCCCGCCCACCAGTCCGCCCGCTGAGATGGGCTGGTATATCCTTGAGTCGGACCCGCACCGCCGGTATCGCCAGAAAAATCACTATCGCCCCGAGCATGCCCAGCGCAAACCGGCGAAACCGCCGGCGGGCCAGCCCCATCGCCATGATACCACCGATCGCTCCGGCCCACGCACCCCGCTTGAAGTGGCCAACCAGTCCTGCCAGGTAGATTGCCACCCGCGCTGCGGCATACCGCGATCGAAATGGCGTCTGCGCCAGACCCAATATTAAGCAGATCGCCGTCATGTAGAACTGCGGGTCCCGCATATTGCCGGAATCAAAAATGTCATATCGGTGAAATGCAACCCAGGCCACCCGTGACAGGTCATAAATTCCCAGCAGCAGCACTCCCAGGAGGTAACAGCGCAAAGACCCCAAGACCACGCGGACGCCCGACCTGACGGAGAGGTCCCCAATCGCGAAAGGTATCAGAAGATATAACAGCCTGTGACTCTTCCACAGGCTTATCGCGGGCCGAGGCCCGCTCGCCGAGGCCAGGAGCGCCAACGCGGCAAAAGCCGCCATGGGCAGCGCGATGCTCCGGGGCACGGGACGCCACGCCGCACAGCTCGTGCCACGCCGCACCATCCAAAGTACCACAAGCAGAAAGGCCAACGGCTCCGCCAGTGATATGGTGATCGGAAGGGTTACGCAAAAGAGAAAAAGTGTCCATCGTAATATGTCGTCAATTCTCATGGTCCATAGTGGGGAACCATTATCCGCGCCCAGCGGTGAGGCGCTATTCTCCGTTTGCACGACCGATATCACGGCTGCCCTCAAAGTAAAGATCGGCCGCGCTGATTCGACACACCTCAAGCTCGGAGCGGGGATCCTGCGCCAACTCTCTAAGAAATCTGAAGCGTCCTCCGAACGAAGCCGCCAGTCTGGCAGTCATGCAGA
>DTYT01000033.1 GCA_012961745.1 Kiritimatiellia bacterium
ACCGGTCGGCTTTCCAGAGGAAAACGCCGCTGCGGGACAATCGCGTTGCACCGGGCACCGCCAGGGCTATATTGTTTGTGGCAGCCGGGAGACGGGCCATGGCGCTCCAGTGTTCATTATGCCCGAAGGGTTGCATCCTCAATCCGGGCGAGGGTGGAAACTGTCGCATACGCATCAATCTGGACGACCGGCTGCTGGCGGTCACCCATTCGCACCCCTGTTCGATCCATATTGACCCGGTGGAGAAGAAGCCCCTGTTCCATTTCCTGCCGGGCACACCCATCCTGTCCATCGCAACCGTCGGTTGCAATCTTCACTGCAAGAACTGCCAGAACTGGGAGATAAGCCAGCGCAATCCGGAACACAGCACATCTTACCGGATGGCCCCCGCGGAGCTGGTCAAGCTCGCCCGCAGCCATCGCACACCTTCGATCGCCTATACCTATACCGAGCCGGTGGCCTACTACGAATATACGCTGGACACCTGCCAGCGTGCCCGGGACGCCGGTCTGCTGAATGTCCTGGTCACGGCCGCGTATATCAATCGGGAACCCTGGCGCGAATTGTGCCGACAGGTGGATGCGGCTAACATAGATTTGAAAGCTTTTTCCGACCGCTTCTACCGTGACATCTGCGACGGCACGCTCCAGCCCGTCCTGGATGCGCTGGTCACCGCCAAGGACATGGGCGTGCTGGTGGAGGTGACGAACCTCGTCATCCCCACCCTCAACGACTCCGACACGGATTTCAGGAAACTGTGCCGGTGGATAGTACGCGAGATGGGGCGCGATACCCCGCTGCACTTTTCACGCTTCTTCCCTCACTACCGCATGCGTCACCTGCCGCCCACGGCGCTGGACACGCTGCAGCGGGCCCGTAGCATAGCCCTTTCCGAAGGTCTGCATTTCGTCTATATCGGAAACGTCCTCACCCGGGACGCCGAGAACACGTCTTGTCCCGGGTGCGGCCGCGTTCTGCTAAGGCGCCGGGGATATACGATTCTCGAAAACCGGCTGCGCAGGGGCCGTTGCCCCTTCTGTGGAACGGAAATCTACGGCAAATGGAGCCAGTAAGCAGGCGGGCTTTCATCAAGCAGTTGGTGATGGGCCTGGCAGGCGCCGCGGCGCTTGTTTCCGGCTGGGTGCCGTATGGTGTGCGCACCATGCGGCGCTGGGTCCGGGCTCTACCCGGCAGGCGGTTCCCGGGCCGCGTCCAACCGCTGGACACCCGCAGGATACGACTACCGGGGCCTTGGTCCGGCTGACGGCATCTGGCAGACGGCGGGCCTCTTCAGCCCCCAGAGCGGTTTTCCAGCACCCCGCCGTTCTCGAGTCCCCCGCTATCGACGTCACCGGCTGCGACTCAGCGTGGCAGTGGCCGAGAAGCCGCCCCCGCGCGCGGCACGGGTGTAACGGCAGCCTCGCCGGCGGCGGCAAGGGCAGATCCACGGGAAAGCCTTCGTAGCAGAATTTGTCCCACGAGGCGGCTGTACAGGACCGCGCCGCGGCGGTTGAGGTGTGCCTGATCAGAAAAAAGGGATGCGGGCAGGACCAGCGGCAGGCCGTCCATGACCATATCCGCACTCAATGCTGCAGCCCAACCGGCGAGAAGCTGCCGGAGTGCGGCCGCAGGGTTCCTTCCTCCGTGGCCCGCGGGCACCGGCGCCAGGGCCACGGCTAGCCAGCAACCATCCGGCACCGCACCCGCCAGACTTCGGCCGGCCCGCACCGTTGCGGGCGATAATCTCCATTCCCGCTGTGCGCCACCTACCGTGCCGGTGGAGCCGCAAGCCGCCAGACTCCCCCCGTGAGTTTCCATCCAGCGCCATATACTGCGCGTGAAACCGTAGCACGGGAAGAAACTGGCAGGCACCGGATGGACGAACACACGCGAAAGCAACCGGTACTTCAGATCGTCCGTGCCCGGCCACCGCGGTCCCCGCCGACCACGTGCGGATTCACGTGGCAGACGTCCCGCCCACCAGTCGGCCATAAGATCCAGGTAATACTTTTCCGAAC
>DTYT01000034.1 GCA_012961745.1 Kiritimatiellia bacterium
GTGTATGACATCACCTCGAAACCGCCCGGAACGATTGAGTGGGAATGAGCAGAGGGGGAACACCGCCAGCATGCCGAAGCGCGGGGACATAAGATCGGTTCTGATAATCGGGTCGGGTCCCATCGTAATCGGCCAGGCCTGTGAGTTCGATTATTCGGGGACGCAGGCCTGCAAGGCGCTGCGGGAAGAGGGCTATCGGGTGGTGCTGGTCAACAGCAACCCGGCGACCATCATGACCGATCCCGAGATGGCGGACCGGACTTACATTGAACCGATCACGGCGGAAGTGGTCGCCAAGGTGATCGCCAAGGAGAGACCGGACGCGCTGCTGCCCACCCTGGGCGGTCAGACGGGCCTGAATGTATCCGTGGAGTTGGAGGAAGCCGGGGTTCTGCAGGAGTACGGCGTGGAAATGATCGGCGCCGATGCCGCGGTGATAAAGAAGGCGGAAGAGCGTGAGCTTTTCAAGGAAGCCATGGAGGCCGCCGGAATCGAGTGTCTCAAGAGCAGCTTGGTGCACAGTGTGGACGAGGCCCGCCGGGTGGCGGAGGAGATCGGCTTCCCGATAATCGTACGGCCCAGTTTCACTCTGGGGGGGACCGGCGGGGGAACCGCCCGGGACGCGGATGAACTGGCGCGCGTTGTGGAGAACGGCCTGAAACTGAGTCTGAATCACGAAGTGCTCCTTGAGGAGTCGGTGTGGGGTTGGAAGGAGTACGAGCTTGAGGTGATGCGCGATCACAACGACAACGTGGTGATCATCTGTTCCATTGAGAATCTGGATCATATGGGGGTACATACGGGTGACAGCATCACCGTTGCCCCGGTACAGACCCTGACGGATGTCGAATACCAGCGCATGCGGGATATGGCCGTGCGGTGCATGCGCGCCATCGGGGTGGACACCGGTGGGTCCAATGTCCAGTTCGCCGTGCATCCGGAGAGCGGCAGGATGGTCATCATTGAGATGAACCCCCGGGTTTCGCGCAGCTCCGCCTTGGCGAGCAAGGCCACCGGATTCCCCATCGCCAAGATCGCCGCCAAGCTGGCGGTGGGGTATACCTTGGACGAGTTGCCCAACGACATCACCCGGGAAACGCCGGCGTGCTTCGAGCCGACACTGGACTATTGTGTGGTTAAGGTGCCGCGGTTCGCTTTCGAGAAGTTCCCGGGCGCCGATCCCACGCTCGGGGTGAGTATGAAATCCGTGGGGGAGACCATGGCCATCGGCCGCAACTTCAAGGAAGCGGTCCAGAAGGCTTTCCGCGGGCTGGAGATCGGGGTGGACGGACTGGGACGCCGCGAGCGGGAAAGGATCGAACCCTCCCGCTTGGAATACGGGCTGGCGGTGCCGAACAGCGAGCGCCTGCTCTATATCAAGTACGCCCTGGAAGAAGGGATGTCGGTGGAGGACATAGCCCGCATAAGTCGCATAGACCCGTGGTTCATAGACAATATCGCCCAGATCGTGGAGACGGAGCGCCGGATCGTTGCTCTGGGAAGGGGGCAGTTGCCGGAGCGCGGGCTGATGTGGGAAGCCAAGCTGAATGGTTTTTCCGACCTTCAGTTGGCATCTTTGTGCGGAGTTGACATTCATCGCATACGCCGGCATCGCAAGGAAATGAAAGTCTGCCCGGTCTACCGCTTGGTCGACACCTGCGCCGCCGAGTTCGAAGCCTATACACCTAATTACTATTCCAGTTACGGCGAATCCGATCAGGCGCGCGTTTCCTCCAAGCCGAAGGTAATGATTCTGGGAAGCGGGCCGAACCGGATCGGACAGGGAATCGAATTCGATTACTGCTGCGTTCACACCGTTTTCGCGCTGCGTGATCTGGGGTACGAAACCATTATGGTTAACAGCAATCCGGAGACGGTGAGTACCGATTACGACACCGCCGACAAGCTCTACTTCGAACCGATCACTCTGGAGGATGTGCTGAACATATACGAACGCGAAAACCCCTTGGGGATCATCGTGCAGATGGGGGGACAGACACCGCTGAATCTGGCGGTGCCGCTGCAACGAGCCGGCGCCCGTATCCTGGGGACCCCTCCGGAAAGCATTGACCGGGCCGAGGATCGCAAGCATTGCCGCGCCCTCCTCGAGAAACTGGGATTGAAACAGCCGGAGAGCGCCACGGCGTTGGGTGTCGAAGAAGCGGTTTGCCTGGCGCAGAAGATCGGGTTTCCGGTCATGGTGCGTCCTTCCTACGTATTGGGAGGAAGGGCGATGACTGTGGCTTACAACGAGGACGAGCTGCGCACCTATGTCTCGGCCGCACTGCGGGCTAGTCCCGGGTACCCGGTGCTGATTGACCGCTTCCTTGATCATGCCGTGGAAGTGGACGTCGACCTGGTGTGCGACGGAGAGGATGTGTATATCGGCGGGATCATGGAGCACGTCGAAGAAGCCGGTGTTCACTCCGGTGACAGCGCCTGCTCGATTCCTCCCCACACACTGCCGCCGGCCATGGTGGAGAAGATTGCCGATGCCTGCCGGAGAATCGCCCGGGAACTGCGGGTGTGCGGACTAATGAACGTCCAGATCGCCGTGCGGGACGGCGACGTGTATATCCTTGAAATCAATCCGCGGGCGTCGCGCACCGTTCCTTATGTGAGTAAGGCTACCGGCGTGCCCTTGGCCAAAGTGGCCGCCAAGGTGATCATGGGGGTATCCCTCCAGGAGCAGGTATGTGTCGGCGGTCCTCCCCCAATAGGGTGGTACGGTGTGAAAGAAGCGGTGTTGCCGTTCAGCCGGTTTCCCGGCGTAGACCCGGTTCTGGGACCTGAAATGAAGTCCACCGGTGAGGTGATGGGCATCGACCGGGACTTCCCGGTGGCCTACTGGAAAAGCCAGATCGCGGCCGGCCAGAATCTTCCCGACTACGGTGCCGTTTTCCTCAGCGCGCGGGATGCCGATAAGCCCTGGATGGTCGAGGTGGGCCGACGGTTGCGCGAGCTGGGGTTCGAGATAATCGCCACCGAGGGGACCGCCCGAAGCCTGCAGGCAGCCGGAGTGCAGGCTACGCTGGTATACAAGTTGGCCGAGAAACGACATCCCAACATATTGGACATGATGGCCGAGAATAGCATCGTGATGGTTATCAACACTCCCAGCGGCCCGGTGGCGCGTGTAGACGAAGTCCGCATTCGTTCCGAGGCCATCCGGCGTGGAATTCCCATCGTGACCACTCAGTCCGGAGCCCGGTCCACCGTGGCGGCCATCCGCTATATTCGGGGAGCACGGTGGGGGGTGACTTCGCTGCAGGAATACTACGCCGGAGCGGGGTAATGAGGCCCGCCGGTCGGGTCCATTCAATCCGGGCTCAAGCAGCCGCGAGCAGGGAGGTCCGTTTGCTTTCGCTGTGCTGGTTGTTTGCAGGATGGGGGCGGATTATCCACCCTCCCAGTTACGGGCGGCATGGGGGGCTGTTGGCCGTTGCGGTTGTGGGCAGTGAGGCGAAGGGCATCTCTTTCGTACCCGGGGGGATGGGGGTCTTGGGGCTCGGGCCGGATTTCTTCTTGCCCTTCGAGGGGCAATCCCGGCGGGGGAGTGCGGGTCCGGATCCGGTACGGGTTGAAGCGGTCGCTATTCCGTTGCATCCCACTTCCCATGGTCGATCTCGGACTTTTAAAAGTCCGAGATCAACACTGGAGGGAAGGGTGGAGAAGATACCACACCGCCGACGCGGCCGCGCTGCGGGCCGTCCAGTCCATGGCCAGCGGAACCCCGGATACCCATTTTCCAGGTTCCGTCTCCCGCACTGGAAACTCCCGGCCCTAACAGCGAAATACGCCGGGCACACCGGTCTGCACCAGAGCTGTGCAGGGGAGGTGGACACGGAATGTCTTGCCGGCCCTCGCCCCCCACACCCCGTGGCCGGGAAGTCACAGACCTTACCCGGGCACCGGCAGCCCAGGGCGCGGCACCGATATGACTTGCGCGGAGAAAATGTCCAGCTATTGTCAAGCATCGGGACGTGCTATGGTCAATGGCCAGGTACCCGCCAGTGAAGTAGGTCGCGGCGGGGGCATTGCATGTCGGACATGCGGCTGCCACTACCCCCGTGCAAGAGCGGGGAGGCGGTCGCCCGCAGGAGGAGCGGTTGGATGATCAGGGCGAAGGTGGTCGGTGCAGGAGGATACGGTGGGGCGGGTATCGTGGAGCTGTTACTGGGCCATCCAGAGGCCGACATCGTTGCCTTGGTTGACATAACGGATACAGGGAGGCCCTACGGTGATCTATATCCACATCTGGCGGGCTGGATGGATCAGCCGATCGTGTCGCCGGACGATCCGCGTGCCCGGGAGCCGGCGGACGTGGTGTTCTTCGCCACGCCGGATCGCGTGGGCATGCGGTACGCACCCCGGGAGCTGGAACACGGCGCCCGGGTGATTGACTACAGCGGGGATTTCCGATTCGACTCGGCGGAAGCCTATGCCGACTATGCCATGCGCTTGGGATTGGCTCCGGAACATGAATGCCCGCAGCTCCTGTCGCAGACCGTGTACGGGCTTCCCGAGCTTCATCGGGACCGCATCGACGGCCAGAGGAAGTTGGTGGGAAATCCGGGCTGCTTCGCGGTCAGTTGTCTGCTGGGACTGGCGCCCGCGGTGGCCGGGGGCTTGGTTGATATCTCTTCCATCGTATGCGACTGCAAGACCGGGGTCTCGGGTGCCGGCAAGAAGCCGGCGCCGGGATTCCATTATCCGGCGCGATACGAGAACATGAACGCCTACCGCCTGGCCGGACACCAGCATGTCTGCGAGATAGAGCGGGAGCTGGCGCGCCTGGCGGGCAGGCAGGTGCGTATAACCTTCACCGCCCACGCGGTTCCTCTCTGTCGCGGCATTCTGTGCACAATCTATGCCCGGGCGGCGGGCGGCGCCTCCGGTGCCCGGCTGGTGGAGGCTTTCCGTGAATATTACCGGGGCAGTCGCTTCGTGCGGGTGTTGGAGGGGGCGGCCTCCTCGGGCACGGTTTACGTACGGGGGACGAATTTTTGCAACCTGGTCGTGGATCTGGATGATCGGACGGGCATGGTGCGGGTGATATCGCATATTGACAATCTGGTCAAGGGGCAGGCAGGCAACGCGTTGCAGAACATGAACCTGCTGTTCGGGCTGCCGGAGGAGACCGGGCTGGATCATCCACATCGGTATCCGTAATAATCATAGCCGGAAGGGGAGGAGAGCGCCGAGGTGAGTGCCCGCCGCGATCGTCGCGGCAGAGGAAACAGAGGGAGAAGAAGCCATGCTGGAAGGAGCCTATACGGCCCTGGTCACGCCTTTCACCCGGAAGGGAGAGGTTGACTACGGGCGCCTGAAGGATCTCATCGAGCTCCAGATCGAGGGAGGCGTGGACGGCATCGTACCGGTCGGCACGACCGGAGAATCGCCGGCGCTGGCAGTGCCGGAACATAACCGGGTTATCGAAGTGACTGTTGAAGTCTGTCGCGGGCGGGTGAAAGTTATCGCA
>DTYT01000035.1 GCA_012961745.1 Kiritimatiellia bacterium
GGCCTGCCGCCTTGGAAAACGATGCAGTTGGCGGTGGCGGCAAAAGTCATCGGCGGAACGATCACTTCGTCGCCCGGGCCGATCTCCAGGGCGGACATGGTGCCGTGCAGGGCCGCGGTTCCGCTGGAGAACGCCACACCGAACCCCGCGCCGGCGAACTCTGCCACCGCCCGCTCGAATTCCTCCACCTTCGGCCCGGTGGTGAGCCATCCGGAGCGCAGAGTCTCGACCACCGCCCGGATATCGTCCTCGTCGATCGTCTGCCGCGCGTAAGGTATGAGCCGCGAGCTCGCCATCGCCGAGCGCGGACCCGGCGTGGGGGCGGCGTTGTTCGAGACTCCTGATGATCCGTCCGGATCGCGCTCCATCCCGTCTCTACCCACTTCCAACCGCCTGGTTCTCACTCTTCACGGGGACGCGCCGCCGGTCCGGCATGGGTGCAACCGGCAGGTTCCCGAGAACCCGGTGCCCCTGCAGGAATACGCCGGGTAAAGCGAGACCCTGCAAGCTGAGTCGGATCAGCGAGGAGTAGGCTGCCGATCCAGAGCCAAGAAGCTCGCAGATTGCAACGGCAACCACGTGCATCCCGCCTGCGGGCTGTGTTCGACCCCGGTCTCACTCCCCTGATCTGAGCCCTTCTGGCTCCGGCTCCGGGTGAATACCCCTCTCCGCGGCCCATTCGCGCGCCTCGGGTAAATCCAACCCGGCAATCATGCGGGCCAGTTCGTCCTCTCTCAGCCAGCGACTGTTGTTGTCGCTCCCGTAGTAGAATCCGTCGGGACAGGCACGCCCTCCCCTGTCCAGATGCCAGTCGTCGCCCCACCAGGGAAAACTCGGCCGGATGATGAAGTGATCGCTGAACTCAAGTGTCTGCCGACCGTCGTCGACCGGGATCATCACCTCATGCAGCTTCTCGCCAGGCCGGATCCCGACAATTTCATGGCGACACCGGGGGGCAATGACCCGCGCCAGGTCCACGATGCGCATGCTCGGGATCTTGGGCACCCATATCTCCCCGCCCTTCATGTCCCGCAGGACATTCAGGACCAGCGACGCTCCCTGATCCAGCGTGATCCAGAACCGCGTCATGCGGTTATCGGTGATCGGGAGCACGCCGCTGCGGCGCTGGCGCAGGAAGAACGGGATCACGCTGCCGCGACTACCGACCACGTTGCCGTACCGTACCACCGAGAAGCGCGTCGGGCGCTCACCTACATAGCTGTTCCCTGCCACGAACAACTTGTCGGAGCACAACTTGGTCGCGCCGTAGAGATTGACCGGATTGGCGGCCTTGTCCGTGCTTAACGCCACCACGTGCCGCACCCTGTTGTCGATCGCGCAATTGATAACATTCGCAGCACCGATGATGTTGGTCTTGACGAACTCGAAGGGATTGTACTCCGCGGCCGGCACCTGTTTGAGGGCGGCGGCGTGGATGACGTACTCCACGCCTTCCATGGCGCGGCGCAGCCGGTCGCCATCCCGTACGTCGCCGAGGATGAAACGGATACGCTGCAGTTCATCGCGCGAAAACGTCTGCCGCATCTGGAACTGCTTGAACTCATCCCGGCTGAAGATGATCACCGTCGCCTCCAGCCGATGATCGAGAATCAGCCGGGTCAGCTTCTTGCCCAGCGAACCCGTGCCCCCCGTAATCAGCACCCGGCTGTCGCGCAGGAACTCCAGACTACCCAACCTGATCATAGCTGCTCCTCCCTCGGGTGTGGACGGCCACCGCGGAGCTCGACGGTGATGAACACCCCGTAGATCGCGTTGCGCTCCCGCGGAGGCTCCCACAGCCAGAATCGCCGCGGTGAAGTGTTATAGAGATCATACACGGCAAGCAGTTTACCCGGCTCCACCTCCGCCAGGCCGACATAGCCGGTGCTGCGGACGTCGGCCGGAGTCAAGCGGATTTCCCGGCGCCAGGTCTTTCCGTAGTCAGTACTGAACATCAGGTTGTTCCCCGGCCGGCCGAAAGCACACGCCAGCACCCCGTTGCTCATCAACAGGAGCCGTGGGCGTACGCCGGGTCGCGGGAAGAACCGCGTCCTCCAGGTGATCCCGTCATCCAGGCTCTCCGCCAGCAGCATCTTCGCCGAGCCGCCCTTCTCCGAGTAGCTCGCGTAAGTCCCGGTCCGCATCAGGCACAGAAGGCGTCCGTCGGGAAGCCGTACCAGGGACGGTTCAGCCGGCCCGTGGGTGCCCCAGGGCGCGTCTTGGGGCCGGGCAATAACCGAGCGGACATGAAAACTCCGGCCTCCATCGCCCGACTCGAGCAGCAATACAGTATAGCGCCGCTCTTCACGCAGCGGGCCGCAGAAGGGAACCTGCAGGCGACCATCCGGGAGGGATAGCCCGTGGGGAGAAACCTCCCCCCGATCCAACGGTACTCCGAACTGAATCTGGATATCGTATCTCGGTCCCCATTCGCCGGATGCCCATACCCGCCGCGCCGCCAGGCGAAAGCGGTCCCCGCAACCTCGAACCTTGCGCAATTCGCGTGAGTAGACCAGACAGGATCCATCCGGGAGGGCTATGCAACCCCGCAGATCCATCTGCCGTCCCAGTGACGCCTTGAGCTGCCGCCACGAGATGCCGCCGTCGCACGAAAGCAACTGCCCGCCGGGTGAGACCGGAACGTCGCCGCGCGACATGAACAGCAGCGCCACGCACCGCGGAGGAAGCCGCCATAGCAGGGGGTGCGAATAGAATCCCCAGCCCAAGGGTCGATTGCTGCCCGCAATCAGGAAAGGGCCTCCGACGCGTATCGTCAGCGTGTCGCGGGCCGTCGCTATGGTACGGCATCCGTTCGACAGCCCGATCACCACGCAGCACATGCAAGCGCCAATAAACCCTGCCCGGCCACATTCCACAGCACGAACCCCTCACGCTCCTTGAGCCGACGATCCCCTCACCCGGGCTAAAGCCTTCCGCAGACAGTAGCCCGTCCCCTTTGGCCTCCACCTGGAGACATGATAGTATACGCAAGGCCAATAGAGGTGTTGCGTCCGGCTCCTCCGACACCCGGCGCTCATGCCTTCAAGCAGTTCCTTGCGTCGCAAAAGTTCTTCATCACTTTATCCGGTGAGGGTTGATCACGAATTCATCTGCGTCTCCGAGTCTTTCCAGATATTCCTCCTCGTCGTCCATGAATCCCAAACCGCCAGCACTGCTCACACGGGGATGCACCAGTGAAGACCGCAATCCGCCGATTGCACGCGCCAGCCATGCTCGCGCGAAATCGAGTACGGCGCCGCGATGCCCAACGGAAAGGTTGTATCGCCGCGACTCGGAGGGGCATTACCGGCAGGATCCTCGACGTGTGTTCAGTCATCAAAAAGCCAGGTGTGCTCGATACTTACCTTGGCGCCGGTGATACCTTCGACCTGCCTCAGCGTATCCGGGGTATCGCCCCTGCCGGCGCGACGCCTCTCTACCGTGAAAGGGCGCGTGCAAAATCCACCGCACAGTGCCACCAGACCCGAAGCATCCCGTGCACCGATATGCCACAGGTACGTCCCGGGCTTTACGGCGAAGCCGGGGAAGAATACCCGCAGCAGGTTAGCACCCGCCCGGCATCGCACCCCAATTCCCTCCTCCAGCATGTTGGCATCAAAGACTCGAAGGTCGTCTGCACGGTGGATCAGGGTCACGTAGAACCGTAGGTTTTCCAGCGGCACAGCCGCGTGGTATCCGATTTCCAATTCGACTGCGGTGGGTACCGTCACCCGATCCAAAACGGCTCCCGACCGGTCGCGCATCCGCACGCTTGTTATCACCACCGGATACGCCATGGAATCGGCGGTTTGGGATGTCCTCGTCGGGGCGCGCACTGCTGCGCGCGCCGCGGACGCAAGGTACCTCTGGGTGACGTCAAAAGTGTCGCCCATAGCCACGATCCGCCCCTTATAGAGCCAGATCGCCCTCTCACACAAGCCCTGGATATTGTGCATGTAATGGGACACCAGCATCTGCGCCTTCCCGGCGTCTACGAGGCGCCGCATGTGATTGAGGCACTTCAATTGAAAGCGGGAGTCGCCCACCGCCAGGATTTCGTCCACCAGCAGGATGTCGGGATCCAGGTGGGCCGCCACGCTGAATCCCAGGCGAACCAGCATGCCCGAGCTGTAGGTCTTGATGGGTGCATCAATGAATTCTCCTAGTTCCGAAAACTCAATGATCCGATCCATCAGGCGGTTTATCTCGCGCGACGTCAGCCCGAAGACCGCGGCATTGACATAGATGTTCTCTCGCCCCGAGAGCATGGGATGAAAACCGGCACCCAGGGCGATAAGCGCCTGCAGCCGGCCCCGGATCGCAACCCGGCCGAACGTCGGATCGTAAATGCCGCTCAGAATGGAGAACAAGGTGCTCTTGCCGGCGCCGTTGGGACCGATGAGCCCCAGGCATTCACCCCGCCGCAATTCAAAAGACACGTCCCGTAGTGCCCAGAACTCTGAGGGCCTCAAGCAGTCACTTTCGGGTCGGGGAACCGGCTGGCGGCCCCGGCCTTCGGCTTGCCCGCGTTTGCCTTCACGGGCAGGCTGTCCATGCGACGATACGTGCGAGGCGTCCGCTAGACGCGCGGCTAAACATGGGGATCGGTGCCTGCGGGGAATCAGCGACGCTCGGGCTATGTCGCCCAGCCCGTAGAGCATCGCCCTCTTGAGCGAGCGCGCAAATTTCTTTGAGAGTCCTTCCACCCTCATTACTACTTCATTCATTGCCTCCGCCCCCATGTCGGGCCACGTACTAGAGGCGCTCGGCCAGCAGGGGTTCGCACACGTGAAAGATCCTCCACCCTACGCCCAGCACAAGGAATGCAATGCCCGTCGCCGCGGCCAGCCCGTTGTCGATCACCATCGGGCCTCCGTCAATCACCCGATCGATGATCTGGATGAAATGTGAAACCGGATTCAGATTATGGATCCAGTAAAGGGCCAGCTGGGAGCGGCTGATTCCCGGAACCAACTGCGGGGTGGCAATAACCGTGGGCGCCAGCAACATCCCGAACTGGAACGAGAATTCAAGGATCCGGCTCATGTCCCGCATCATGGTGTTGATGGGCGCAAAAACGAAGCCCAGCCCCAGGGCGAAGGCAAAGAGTGGCACCACCCATACCAACGCCCAGAGCGCGGAGAGCGGGGGATGAAAGCCGATCAGCAACATGGTCAGGGCAACTACGACAAGGCGGATGCCGAAATTCACCAGCGCATTGCCCACACTGCTCAATACAACCACTTCACGGGGGAAATAGATACGGGTCACCAGGGGCCCGGCGTTTGCGATACTTGTGGTCGCCATGGTGGTAACCTGCGCGAATAAGCCCCACAACGTCGTCCCCACAAGCGCAAAGACGGCATAGGGCATGCGGTAGCCCTCCAGCGGCACGTTCACCACCTGCGCTCGCCGTAATAGCGTGAAAACCACGGTTATGGCCAGCGGCGGTAGAGCGATCCACACATAACCCAGGAACGACTGGCGGAATTGGCCGGCTACACCGCGTATGACCAGGCGGCGGACCAATTCGCGATATCTCCACAGCTCCTCCAGCATGGTCCGCCAGGCACCGAGTCCCACCCGGTCCGGTGAAAAGGCCTCGTAGACGGTGAGCGAATCCGACCTGTGGTGAACTTTCACGGCGCCTCTCACCCCGCCGGGACGGCGGCCGGAACCATCAGCGAGGCCGGTTGCCTCACTTCCGACCGGACGGCCGCCAACAAGGAACTGGCGGAGGCCGCCAAAATCAGGGTCACCGGATTCCAGGGCAGCGGCGAGAAGAAGCCTCCCACCGCGATGGTCACCGCCTGCATCTTGAAGGTCCAGCCGATGTCGCTGACTTCCGGCCAGGACCGTACCAGCATGCGCTGAACCCGCCTTCCCCGCAGATACATGGTCAACAGAAGTGTAAGGTACGCCCCCATTCCAAGGAATCCCATCTGTCGTCCGGCCATAAGGATTTCGCAGTGGACCTGCCCGGCGGCA
>DTYT01000036.1 GCA_012961745.1 Kiritimatiellia bacterium
CGCAGACCGACCTGGCGGTGGTCAAGATAGAAGCACCCGCCCGCGTGCAGTTCGTGCCCGCCGAGGCGGGGGACTCCGATCGGTTGCGGGTGGGTGAATTCGTGATCGCGATCGGATCACCGTTCAGTTTGGAGAGCAGCGTGACACTGGGCATTGTCAGCCAGAAGGGTCGTTCGATCGGTCTGCTTCCCTACGAGGATTTCATCCAGACGGACGCCCCCATAAACCCGGGCAACAGCGGCGGCCCGCTGATCAACGTGGACGGTCAAGTGGTCGGCATCAATTCGCTGATTCAGACCGCGGGTCCCTACTCCCGGGGAAGCATCGGGATCGGCTTTGCAGTGCCGATCAACCTGGCGATGAGTGTCGCCAATTCGATAATCCGCTATGGCAAAGTAGAGCGGCCGTGGATTGGTATTCTGCCGGAGAACATGGACCCGGCGGTGATACGCGGCATGCTGGGCGGTGAACATGGTGTGCTGGTGGCCCGGGTGCTGGAGGGAACTCCGGCGGAAAAATCCGGCCTGAAAGAAGGTGATGTGATAGTAAAGGTGGGCGGCAGGCCGGTAGGATCCGTGCGCGAGCTTCAGCGGGCGATTCTGGAACATTCGGTCGGCGACGTGGTGGATCTGCTGGTGCGACGCGGTGACCAGCGCGTCACGCTGAAAGTCGAGACCGCCCCCATGCCCAATTTTCGGGGGCGCCGCTGACGCCGGAAGGAAAGTCCGGATCCCCGGCTGGGCCGGCCGGGCGCCAAGGGACACGATCGCGGGTGGGAATCCGACGATGCGCTGTGGAATGGGCAGATGGAAAATTCCTCAGTGGATTGCGCTGATCGCAATACTGGCCGCGGTGGGATTCAACATCTGGAGGCGCCGTGTCTACGTCCGCGGTATAGGCGAAGTGCAGGACCCGTGGCAGGTGTCGTTCGCCAACCGCGCGGCACTGCCGCTGGAGTGGACCAACATTCTGGGGATGGCCTTCCGCCTTCTGCCGCCCGGATCGTGCCGGACGGAACGGGGACTGTTGGTGGTGCCTGTTCCGGTGTACATGGGCACGGTCGAAGTTCCCCAGTGGTGCTACGAGATGGTGATGGGAACCAATCCCAGTTCTTTTGCCGAGAACCCGCGGGGGCCGGTCGATTCGGTCTTGTGGGAAGAGGCCGCGGCCTTCTGTGGGCGCCTGAATGCGCTGGAGGGCTGGGATCAGTACAATCCGCGGGAGGAGGCTTTCACCCGATACGGCTACCGCCTGCCGACCGAGACGGAGTGGGAGTATGCCTGCCGGGCAGGCGGGGCAGTACACTTTCCGGCCCCGGGCCGCGCCAGGAGAAGTTTTCTCCTGCGCCGCGCCTGGTACCTTGACAATGCCGGCGGGGCGCCTCACCGGGTGGGGGAACGGGAGCCCAATCCGTGGGGATTCTACGACATGCTGGGCAATGTCTGGGAGTGGACCGCCGACGTGTATGTCCTGACGCCGGTGACGGCCGGAGGCATGATCCTTGATCCGGGGGTGGTGTATCGGATTCTCAAGGGGGGGTGCTGGTACAGCAACCCCGCGGAGTGCCGGCCCGACAGCCGCCGACGGTGGGCTGACGACCTTCGATGGAACTGCGTGGGGTTCCGCTGTGTGTTGGTGGTACCGCCGGGATGGTTCTCTTGGAAGGATCAAGGCGCCCGATGATGACCGATCCCCGGGGACAGGTCAGGAGCGTGGTGATCGATCTGGACGGGACCATTCTGGTCCCGGAGGGGAACCGCGTCCGAATCCCCCCCGGAATGATAGCCGCGCTCAACGCGCTCGGCCGCCGTGGAATAACATGGTGTACGAACAGCGGGAGGAATTTTGAAGATCAGGCGGAGATTCTCCGGCGGGCGGTCGCGGACGGGTTACAGGCGGTACCTGACGCGGTGATGTTCAACGAGGCGTACATCCGTTCCTTCGACGGCGATGAGTTGCCGGCGTGGAGGGCTTGGAATGCCGCCGCCCGGCAGTCGTTGCGAGAGTTCCAGCCGCGGGTCCAGGCCGTCCTCCGTCGGCGGTTGGATCAGTGGGGGTCAGCCTACCGGATACTGCGGGCCGTCCTCGAGGAGGATGCCACCGCTTTTCTGGTTTCGAATGAGGGGGATCTGGCGGCGCGCTTTGCGGCCGAGCTGTCGGCGGCGCTGGTGAGCGTGCCGGGAGCCGTGGTGCTGCGGAATGGCGGCTGGGTGGCGGTGTTGCCCAGCCATTTGGGGAAGGGATGGGTGCTGGCCGCGTACATGCGTTCGCGCTCTTTGGAGCCGGATGAAGTGCTGGCCATAGGAGATCAACTCAATGACATTTCGATGTTGAATGGAAGGGTGACCGATGCAATAGGATGCCCATCGGATGCTGCCGCGGAAGTGAAATCCGTTGTGATGCGTGCCGGGGGCATCGTGGCGGCGCGTCCGGGTTACCTGGGCACACTGGAACTGCTGGAGCGGTTCTGTGGAATCGGGACATCCCGATCGGGCGGGCATTTGTAGAAGGAGGATCCCCGGTACCGGCGCACGGCAGCAGCAAGGAGGGTATCAATCATGATCAGGGAAGTCATTGCCGCACTCGTGGAGGGCAGGGAGTTGTCCCGTCAGGAGGCCTTCCAGGCCATGGGAGAGATCATGGCCGGAAATGCCACTCCCGCACAGATCGGTGCCTTCATTACCGCATTGCGCATCCGGGGCGAAACCCCGGATGTGGTCGCGGGTTGTGCTGCCGCGATGAGAACCCGGTTTACAGCGGTGCATCCGCCGGGGGAAATAGTGGTAGACACCTGCGGGACCGGCGGCGACGGATCGCACACCTTCAATGTATCCACGGCGGCGGCCTTCGTCGCGGCGGGAGCGGGCGCCATTGTCGCCAAGCACGGCAATCGGAGTGTGTCCAGTCGTTGCGGTAGTGCGGATGTAATGGCGGCCTTGGGGGTGAAGATCGATATTGACGCCGCGGCGATGTCCGCCTGCCTGCGCGAGGTGGGAATCGCCTTTCTTTTTGCTCCCCGTCTTCACCCCGCGATGAAGCACGCGATCGGACCTCGCCGCGAGATCGGGATTCGCAGCGTGTTCAATATTCTCGGGCCGCTTTCCAATCCGGCGGGCGCCAGCTATGGGGTTCTGGGCGTGTATTCGCCGCGGCTTGTGACGCTGGTATCGCGGGCGGCGCTGGAGCTGGGGGCGCGTCACCTGTTCGTGGTGCACGGCACGGATGGACTGGACGAGATCACGACCACCGCGTCAACCATGGTAGCGGAGGTTTGCGACGGGCGGATCCGGGAATATGAACTATCGCCGGAACAGGTAGGGCTGGTGCGAGCGACCGCCGGAGAGTTGAGCGGCGGAGATGCCGAGCGTAATGCAGATATTATCAGGGAAGTTCTATCCGGGACACCGGGACCCCGTCGCGACATCGTGGTGGTTAACGCGGCCGCCGCCATTGCCGCGGCTGGACTGGCGCCTGCATTGGCGGATGCCATCCCCCTGGCCGAGCAAGCCATTGATTCCGGTGCGGCTAGGCGGAAGTTGGAGCGGCTGGCGCAGTTGACTCGGACATTCGATAGGCATACCTGAGGTCCGGTTCGGGATGTGCGGAAGGGTCTCCCGCCGCGGACGTCCCGGGCTGAGTCTCGAGGAGGGATTCGACATGGGTGGGGAAGCGAACGGGAGTTACGGGCCCTGCCCTCTTCCCGACATGCCGGAACGCGAAGTGATCACTCTAGCCCATGGGGGTGGTGGCCGGCGTATGCATGAGCTGGTCGGCACCCTGTTTGCACCACTGTTCTGGCGTGGTGGGGACCGGCACCGAAAGGACGGGGCCGTACTGGATGTGCCCGGGGGACGGTTGACTTTCACC
>DTYT01000037.1 GCA_012961745.1 Kiritimatiellia bacterium
TAAGAGTGGATCGCATGGCAAACCCCATCCGGAGCAAGATCAAATAGGGAGCGACGAGGTGGCCCGCCTTACTCCGCACCGTGCGGATAAGCTCCGGGTAGATCGCTGACGGCCTTCCTTGGAGGGCCAGAGAAATGACCGGCACCGCCGCCTGGGCGGCGGAAACAGAATCCGGCTTATAGCTCCCGTCCGGGGCACAAGTTGGCCAGCAAGTTGAGGCTTCATTGTGGTGAGAAGTATCGGGGAGAAGCTACTGTTCTCTTACATCGTCTGCTTTGTTCTGTTGGCCTTCACATTCCGGTTCCTTGCATCGAGTCTCCGCGGGAGTAAGACAGACCTTGTTGGGTCCCGACCGCATCAGGTTTATTACACCCGCCCCGGGGATGGGTCGGTATCGTTCGACGCAGCATTGTTTGCTGCGCTACACTCGCCCCCGGCAGGCACTCAGATATCCGAAGGGGCGGAGTGTCCCTTGCGACTGGTGGGAACTTTTTCGGTGTATTCCGGAGGACGTCTTGAGCCCGCGGGTATCAAGGCCATTCTCGACATAGCCGGAAGAGGGAAACAGGTGATCGCAAAGGAAGGGGAAACATTGCTCGGCTACCGAGTGGTCGCCATTGCGCCTGACCACATGGAATTACGGGATGAAGGGGGACGTACAGTTACACTCTTCTTGTCCTTGGCAAGGGGGCCCTCTGGACAGAGTGGTCAAGACGAGCCCGGCCGCTTTGGTGATCAAAGCGGAGAGATTGTCACCAGTGACGGCCTCTTTTGGGGCAGGCACGTTACGAGTAATCGGTGGATCCTGCGGTATGACGCGCTGCGGAAGAAGTTCGATGAAATCATGGGTGACCCTGAGAAGCTGGCGGCGCTTTTCCTTTCATTTGAGGATGTTCTTGACGCGGAAGGACGCACAACCGGATACGAGTTGCGTCCGGCAGTGGAACCCGAATTGTTCGAAGCGATCGGACTCAGGACCGGGGACATCATTCGCTGTGTGAATTCTATGAGAATGACTTCTGCGCGGCGGGCACGGTACTTCGTGCGTGAGTTCTCAGCCGGGAGATTGGGAGCTGTGGTTCTGGACATCGAAAGAGCGGGCCACACCAATAAGCTGATCTACCTTATCCGTTGATACTCAACGGGTGCGGACGTCGCGTGAAATTGCGCGTATTGTACGCAAGCGCAGAGTTGACACCCCTGGCGTCGACCGGTGGGTTGGGGGACGTAGCCGCCGCACTCCCAGCCGCACTGCGGGAGTTGGGTATACAGGTGGTACGGATAATTCCGTTCTACCGCAGTGTCCGGGAAGGGGTAACCCGCGTTGTTGAAAAGTTTAGCTGCGCGGTGTCATTGGGCAGCCGTCGGGTTCCGGTCCGGATTTGGCAGATCGCCACCGCAGATGGGGTACCGACATTCGCTGTAGACATACCGGAATACTTCGATCGGCGGGAACTTTACGGCATAGGCGGCGAAGATTATGAAGATGCAGCGGAGCGTTTTATTGCCTTCCAGAAGGCCATACTGTCATTTGCGACGTGGTTTCCGGAGACGCCCCAGATTATTCACTGCAATGACTGGCATACAGGGTTGATTCCGGCCCTGATTCACGCTGCGAGGAGCGGGTGGAATGACGGCATACGGCGGGTTGCACAAGTGCGTACGGTATTGACGATTCACAATTTGGCATACCAGGGCATGTTTCCGCCGGATTGTCTGGATCTCGTAGGCTTGCCGGCATCCTATTTCACCTGGAAGGCCATGGAGTTCTACGGGATGGTGAATTTTTTGAAGGCGGGGATAACGTTCTCTGATTCCATAACGACGGTCAGTCCCACCTACGCACGCGAGATCCAGCAGCCCGGATTGGGTTGCGGTCTGCACGGGTTGCTGCGGGAGAGGGCGGGGCGGCTTCGGGGAATTCTGAACGGTGTGGATTACCGTATGTGGAATCCGAGACGAGACCGACACATCCCGCGGAACTACGATGCTTCGGATCTGCGCGGCAAGGTGATATGCAAGCGCGTGGTCCTGCGCGAAATGGGACTGCCGCAGAGGAAAGGATATGCGTTACTGGGGATGGTCACCCGTCTGGTGGGACAGAAAGGACTTGACATCATAGACGGCGGGTTGGAAGCGATGCTAAGACTCCCCGTGCAGTTGATTCTCCTCGGCACGGGCGAGAGGCGATTCCAGGATATGTGTCGGCGTTGGGCTCTGCATCATCCCGAACGGATTGCGGTGAGAATAGCTTTCGACCAAGGCTTGGCGCACCGCATTGAGGCGGGCTCGGATATCTACCTGATGCCATCACGATACGAGCCCTGTGGACTCAACCAGATTTACAGTCTTGCGTATGGAACCATACCTGTGGTTCATGACACCGGCGGGCTCGCGGATACCGTAGTGGATGCGAGAGCGGACCCGATAGCGGGAACGGGCTTCAAGTTTGCGCCGTATTGCGGGGAGGCCTTACTGAAGGCTCTGGGCGCTGCTGTTGCCATGTATACCTCAGAACGGCGATTGTGGTTGGGAATGGTGAGAAGGGCTATGGCGCAGGACTTCTCGTGGGCTCGCGCAGCGAGGGAGTATGCAGGTTTGTACAAGGGGCTGCTGGCAGGAGGCCACAACATTTAGTGTCGCAGCCGCCGTGGAGTTAACATAAGATATATTATCGGCCATTCGTCTCGCGCCACCATACCGCAGAACAGAAA
>DTYT01000038.1 GCA_012961745.1 Kiritimatiellia bacterium
AGAGGAGCGCGTCGCGTCCGGAAAGAACGCCTCCCTCAGTGTTCTCGGTGGTCACCGGGTAGTTCTTGTTGTAAAACCCCATGGAGCGGCCATCGCGGTCGAACAGTTCTACGGAGTTGCGCCAGGTGTTATCCGGCATCTCGCGCACCGCCGGATAGGCTACGTAGCAATGGTTCTCCCGGGCCACGCTGGCGAAGTAGTCGCCAATCTGGTGACCGCGGAAGCGATAGTACTCCTTGCGCTTCTCCAGAGAGTGCTCGGGATAGCGGTCGCAGCACTCGGGCACCAGGATCAGGTCGGGGCGGTCGGGAAGCACTTGGGCAAATCTCCCTTTCCAGTATTCGATCATCCGATCCACTGCCGCCTGGCCCACCTCCGGGTTGCCGGCCACGGCTTTAGCTCCAATCGTGCTGATTCTGACATAGTTGGCCATCTTTCCTTCCTTTCCGTGTCGAACCCGTGCCGTTGATGGATGTCAACTCACCGCAGAGGTCGCAAAGACTTCAGAGAGAATATCATAAGGACAAGGGCTACAGCCCCATAGAAAACCTCTGCGTGCTCTGCGGTGAAATAACGAACTCGATTAACGGGCGCTCAGGGCCTCGATGGCCCGGGCTAGCAGGTGGCGGTGGGCCTGTATGGGCGCTGGATCCAAAGTGAAACGCACCGTGCTCTCGGAGACCTCTTTGGGCACTTCGAGCAGCTTTTCGTAAGCCGCGCGCTGGCTGACGTCCAGTTCATCTCCATGTGCGGCGAGCAAACGGCGCAGGAGGACGAAGTACTCGTAGTCCTCGATGCCATCGCGCAGCATCTCCCAGCGGATGCTGTCCACCGGGCCGTCGAGCACGGGCCCATCCTGAAGGCCACTGGCAGCAGCCTCTGGCGGATAAATGAAACGACCGTCGCCGTTGCCCCAGGGCCGGCGCACGCCGGCTGGGGTGCTGTACCCGCTCGTCCAGCTCATAGGGTCCTCATAGGGATTCTGCAGCCTTTTGGGATAGGCCGCACCGCTGGTCCAATAGTTGGTCTGCCATACCAAAATGCCCTCAATCTTATTCTTCCAGGTCTGCCAGAGCCACACGCGCAGCTCCGTGGCGGGATGGTCAATGAACAGGGTCGCGTAGGGCGCTTTGGGCCCGGTGCACACATACCACCAGAAGGTATCGCCAGCCCGGCGCCGGGGCTCCGCCCGCTTAAAGTCGTAGGCATAACTCACGGGACACCAGATATTCGGACCGCCCACCAACTCGCCTTCGACCTGCTCGGTCAGCATACGCCGAAGATCTGGAGCGCTCTCCCTGAGCTTGCGGAAACCGTTCATGACGAACGCATAGTCCTTGGGCTCCGGCTCGTCGAACCAGTATACGTAGGCCTTGTCCAGCCAGCCCTTCTCCCGAAGGTGCTCCTGAACCGCCTGCACATAGGCGCGGAACGCCTGCCGATAAGACGGGGTGTCCTCGCTATACCCGAGCAGCGTTGGCTTGCGGCGGTCATGGTAGGTGCCGCCTCCCATGCCCTGGATGGGGACGACGAAGGCGTTGAAACCGAGGTCATCTATGGCGTGTTCCATGGCCGCGTCCCAGGCGGTCCAGTCGAAGTGCGGCTGGAGACCCTCCCACGTCACCTTGAACGGGTCCAGCGGCGCGGGATCGTAGGGCGAGATGTGGTGCGCACTGAAATCCTCCAAGTAGCGCTCCAGGACCGCGCGTTGCAACAATGGTGTGGTGAGTTTCTGGTAGCGGACGACATTGCGGAAGGAGAATCCGAAAGACGTGGTGCAGGTCATGCGTCTTGGCAACTTGAAGTTGTACACTTCGACTTCCAGCGGCGCATCGGCCTCATATCCCTTCGCCCGAAGCTGGATGTGGCCCGTGTACACACCGGCCACTGCATCGGTCGGAATGTGCACCCGCACCCAGAGGGGCTGGTTGGTGCCGGCCGGCACCTCGATGGGACCGCGGAAGGGCGGCAGGGGATCCGGCCACGGTGCAGCGACACCGGTGGGATCGGTCGGCTGCTTCACCTCCACGTAGCGGACGCGCAAGATATCCACCCGGCCCGCAGAGAGTAGGGCTCCGTTTGGACCGGTCAGATCCCCGGCCTTCGCCGTTAACCCGTGCAGCGGGGTGGCCGGACGCAGGACCAGCTGCGCGGCCTCGGTTTCGTTCTTTGCCGCACGGATCAGGACGGCCTTTCCTTCCTCTTTAGGTACAGGACGAGTTCGACTCACCTTCCATCCCGACGAAGCCCACCACAGGCCCACCTCTTTGCTCGAACCGGGCAGCCTCTTCCCATAGGCGGTCTCGTAGAGCGCGGCCAGGTATAGCTCGACGCGGCCCTGGAAGTTTACGTTTTTGCCCAGGGACATCTCCAGGTCAAAAGCACCGGCGCCCGGCAGTTCATAGGGAAGGCGCAACGTGCTGGTACCGGGCTTCACCCTACTTCTTGCGGCGGGGAATTCGGTGGCCGTACTATTGCGGATGACCCGGATCAGCGGCTCGACGGACAGGGGCTGAACGGTGGTATTCTCGACCTGGACCTGCACGACATTTTTCCCACCGGGGACGGCATCGCCCAGGCTGCAGATGTGGACCCGTAGGCGTGGGTCAGTGGACGACACGGCTACGAAGCGGGTGGCCCCCTCCAGATCCAACGGTTCACCTTCAAGTTCCGCACGGTACTCGTACGCGTTGACCTGGAAGGAGCCGGGATCAGATTCGGTACCTAACGGCTTGGTCTCGGAAGCCCGCAGGCGGATCCATACCTCGGCACCCGGCAGCAGGTCGGCGGGGATCGCAAAAGTCCGACCGGTCTCCTCCGCGATAGTGCCCAAAGGATGC
>DTYT01000039.1 GCA_012961745.1 Kiritimatiellia bacterium
GTGACCCCCCCCCAAAGGGTCGCCAGCCTGTACGCGGCGGTGGATTTGACCCAGGATCCGCCACCGCTATACGTGGGCGAGCGGGCCAATGCTACCGGATCCCGGCGCTTCCGGGAGGCACTGTTAGAGGATGACTACGACACTGCGGTGGCGATACTCATCGAGCAGGAAGAGCATGGTGCCCACGTGCTGGATCTGAGCTGTGCATATGCCGGGCGGGATGAGAAAAAGGACTTCCAAATACTGGCTGCGCGCGCGGCCCGTGAATGCCGGCTGCCCCTGATGTTCGACTCCACCGATCCCGTCGCTCTGGAAGCGGCGCTCCAGTGCTACGGCGGGCGTCCCATCATCAACTCCGTAAACCTGGAAACCGGCGAAGAACGCGCCGCACGCGTCGTCGAACTCGCCGCGCGTTACGGGGCGGTACTAGTTTGCCTGCTGATAGACGACAAGGGCATGGCCATGTCGGTGAGCCGTAAGCTGGACATCGCAAAACGTCTGGTGGACTTCTGTCTGGAGCGTGGTCTTCGCCCCGGCGATCTGCTGGTCGACTGCCTGACCTTCACCGTCGCCAGCGGCGACCCTTCTCTGCGGGGCGCCGCACTCGAGACCCTGGAAGCTCTAGAACGGGTCAAGCAGGAAATAGCTGGGGTCCGTACCATTCTGGGAATATCCAACGTTTCGTTCGGGCTGAAAGGGGAAGCACGCCGGGTACTCAACTCGGTTTTTCTCCGCCACTGTCTGGAGCGAGGACTGGACGCCTGCATCGTCAATGTGGGCGCCCTGCAGCCCTACCCGGAAATTCCGGAAAAACTGAGGAAGGCAGCCGAAAAACTGCTCTTCAACCGCGGCCGCGATAACCAGGCGTTGGAGGAATTCATCGGTCTTTTCGAGGAAGCAGCCGCCACCCTCCCGTCCCGGCCCGGCACAGCGAGCCTGCCGCCTGACGAACATCTGGTCCAGGCGGTGGTGCGGGGCCGGACCGAGGGCATTGGCGAGCTGGTGCGGACGCTGCTTCAGAAACATGCGGCCGTGGATATTCTCAACCGGCTACTGATTCCGGCAATGGAGGAAGTGGGGCGGTTGTTCGACCGGGGCCTCCTTCAACTGCCGTTCGTGTTGAAGTCGGCGGAAGTGATGAAGAGGGCGGTGGAGGAACTCCGGCCTCATCTACCCGGCGGCCAATCCGATCGTCCGAGAGCGACTCTTGTCCTGGCGACGGTGGCCGGGGACGTCCACGACGTCGGGAAGAACTTGGTGGATATTATTCTCTCCAACAACGGGTTCCGGGTGATCAACCTGGGGATCAAGGTTCCGGTGGAACAGATGATCGAGGCGGTACGCAAGCACCATGCCGAAGCTCTGGGTATGAGCGGGCTGCTGGTCAAGTCGGCGGCGGTCATGGCGGAAAACATGTACGCACTGGAATCGTCGGGACTGAACGTGCCGGTTCTCCTTGGGGGTGCCGCACTAACGCCGGAATTCGTCGAACACGATTGCCGTCCGCGCTACAGTGCCGCGGTCTTCTACTGCCGGGATGCATTCGAGGGACTGAAAAGGATGAAAGAAATCGCCGAGGGGCTGACTGTGGCCGCCCGTGCCACCGCACCGAGGGAATCCCCCCCGCACCGGGCTCACCGCATATCCCCTGGAAAAGTGATCCGCCCGCCGGCGGTGGATCCGCCGGAAGTACCCTTCTTCGGATGCTGTCACCTGACCGGCATACCAGCCGAAGAGATCTACCGCTTCCTGGACGACGATACCGTGATTCGAGCCCGGTGGGCACTCCGGCGCGGGCGCCAGCCACCCGAAGAGTGGAAGAAAAGAATCCAGCAGGAAGCCGTTCCCAAGCTGCAGCGACTCAAGGAGGAGTACGCCCGGCCAGGACGTCTGCAGGCACGCGCTGCCTACGGTTACTTCCCCTGTCGCGCCGAAGGAGACGAGCTGCTGATCCTGCTGTCCGGGGAGGACCAACCGCTGCGACTGCGGTTTCCCCGCCAGCAGCGACCCCCGTTCCGGGCGATTCCGGATTTCTTCCGTGAGGATCGGGACGTGGTGGCCATCATGGTGGTCAGCATGGGGCAGGAATTGGTGGACGACTGCGCACGACTTAGGGAAGCGGATGCCTACCAGGACTATTTCCTCCTGCACGGGTTCGCAGTGGAGTTGACCGATGCCCTTGCCGAACTAGTTCACTGGCACATCCGCCGGGAAATGGGCATTGGCGAGCCCCGGCGCAGTCCCCGGGAGTACGCCGCCCAGAAGTACCGCGGCTCCCGTTACGCCTTTGGATATTCCGCCTGCCCGGATCTGAGTATGAATGCAGCCTGCTGCCGGCTGCTGAAGGCCGACCGCATCGGGATTTCCCTTACCGCCAATTACATGCTGGTCCCGGAGTACTCCACCTCCGCGATAGTGGCGCATCATCCCCAGGCACGCTATTTCAACGTGGAAAAGAGCCATGAGCATCCACCCTCGACAGGACAAGGAAAAAGCTACCGAGATTGACTGGGCGGTATGGATACCCGTCGAACGGGCCACTTTGTTGTTCGTGGTCAGAGACGGCCGGATCCTGCTGATTCACAAGAAGAAGGGACTGGGCGCGGGGAAGATCAACGGGCCCGGCGGCCGCGTAGATCCGGGGGAATCACCATGGCAAGATGCGATCCGCGAGGTGGAGGAAGAACTCAGCATCCATCCCTTGGGGGTTACCGCTGCGGGAATGCTCCGCTTCCAGTTTCTCGACGGATACCGCCTGCTGGGATACGTTTTCCGCGCCACCGACTACCGTGGTAATGCCACCGAAACCGACGAGGCCGTGCCTTTGTGGTTCCCGGTTGACTCGCTGCCCTACTCCCGGATGTGGGCCGACGACCCGCTGTGGATGCCCCACCTGCTTGCCTGCAGATTATTCGAAGGGTATTTCGTGTTCGACGGAGACCGGCTGCTGGAGCACCGGGTCGAAGTGGTCCGCCGCCTGGAAATCTAGCCCGATTTTCCCGCGAACCCGAATGATCCCCGCCCTTGCGGCGGTTTCCTCGGGATGAAGCAGCGGTGCGGAAACGGATCCCCCGCGTTGGCGAGCCTCCCCACCCGCTCGTATTCCCGATCCGAGGCAACATGTTGCGCCAGAGGGAAATATTCGTCAACCGGTGAAACTCGCGGCCAGATCCGGACAGGCCGAAGGCAATCCGGTGGACCGACCTACTGCTGCGGTCTGGTAGGGGCGACTTCCGTCGGCCGTGGGTTGCGGCGGACGTAGCGACCCGTGATTATCCAGGCGCCGGCGAGCAGGATCGCCGCGGCGGCGATGATTCCCAGTGCAAGGTGGGGTTTCCCATGCATGAGCCCCGCCCCGATCATGGTCGCGGGAATTCCTTCCGGGAGCAGTCCTAAAGCGGTTCCCAACAGAAAATCCCGATTTCGAATATGGGTCAACCCGAGCACCAGATTGACGGCGAATCCGGCCACCGGCAACTGCCGCATTATCAGAACGGTGGGAAGTCCGGCGCTGCGCAGATCATGGGACCACCGCCGCAGGTTGGGCCACCGGTGAAGGATCCAGTCGCGCCCGCCCCAGCGGACAAAGAGGAACAAAGCGTAGGAGCCTCCCACCGTTCCGGTCTCCGAGAGGAACAATCCCCACCAGAACCCGAAAAGCAGCCCCCCCACGCCATAGAGGACCAACCGGGGAACTCCGGCGGCCACCAGCAGCGCCACGATTCCCGTGTACGCCGCATAGGCCTCCAGGCCGCCACCACGAAGACGGGTGATCAGCCCTGATAGGTGACGCATCTCGTCACTCAAGGGGGAAAAATAGGTGATCCAGATCAGCATACCGAGGACCAGCGTGAGCAAGGCCGCCCGCTTGGCCGCCCGCCGGTAGGCGGCAGACATCGAAGAACTCTTGTCCTGTCGGCTGATATTTCGCCTGCCTGCCACGCGACTCCCTCCCACTGGCGCATACCGGGTCTGCGCCATTATAGGTCGGGATGGGCCTTGCGCAAGCGGCGGCCCCTCCGGCGCTGTCCGTGCGGCGGGCCACCCTGCGCGCAAAAGGCGTTGCCCGAGAAGTCTCCGGCGGGGATACTCAATGAAAATGAATCACCCAGGGGATCACAACTGGAGCCGGGGCTTCCGTATCGGTGCTTTTGCCGTCGGCCTGGGGCTTTTCTCCCTCAGCGCGCAGACATTGCTTTTCCGCGCCTTCCTGGTGGTATTTGAGGGAAATGAGCTGGCCACGGGCTGTTTCTTCGCCTCCTGGTTGGTTTGGGTGGCAGTTGGTGCGGTTCTCGGCCGGGCCCTCGCGCGGCGGGAAGTGGTTCTGCGATACCTGGATCTGGCGGCCGCGGTGTTCTACCCGGCGGCACTGGTACTGCAACGCGGCCTCCTCCTGCGGGCCCGCGAGCTCAGCGGTGTTGAGCCCTACGAGCTTTTTCCCCTCCTTCAAATTCTCCCGCCGGTGGTCATTTTCAACGCACCGGTCAGCATACTCACCGGCACGTTCTTCACCCTAGCCTGCCAGTGGGCCGCGGGAACACCGCAGGTGGTTTCCCGCGTTTATGTGTGGGAAGCGATCGGGGCATTTCTCGGCGGCGTAGGGACCACCCTGCTGCTCAGTGCCGGTGTGACCGACGAAAACGTTTTGCTGCTCTCCATCGCGATCCTGGCCGCGCTGGTGATACCTGTTGCCCGCGCACAGGACCACCGGGCGGCGGCCCACCGGCTGCATAGGGTGGTGAGCATAATGGTTCTGATCGGAGCGGTCCTGCTGCTGGGCAGCGGGCAGGGATCCCGCTGGGGATACGTTACCTGGCGAAACAAGTATCTCCGCCTCATCCCCGGCGCACGTTACCGCGGACAATTCACCACGCCGCAGGCGCGCTACCTCTACGGCACCTACCGGAACCAGTTGAACGTGGTGGCCTGGGAAAGTGTTGTGGAGTCCATACCCGACGAGGAACATGCCGCGAAAGTCACCGCCCTGACCCTGGCCCAATGTCCTACCGCCCGCCGGGTGCTGGTGGTCGGCTGCGGCTCTTTCGCGATCTGTGACAAGTTCCTGGAACTGCCCCAGATCCAGACGGTCACCTGGCTGCATCCGGATCCGCAATACACCCGGCGCCTGGTCAATGTGCTTAATGTGCTTTCGGGATTCACTCCCGACCAGCGCCTGCGGCTTCCGTCCGAAGATGTCCGCCGCTACCTGGAAAAGTGTGACGAGCAATACGACCTGATAATCGTCAACCTTCCCGATCCTACGACACTCGTCCTCAACCGGTATTTCACCCTGGAATTCTTCCGTCTGCTCCGCATGCGGCTGGCTGACGGCGGCCAAGTGGCCGTGAGGACCTTGGGGGGCGAAAACGTCATGGGCAGCGAGCTGGTCAGCCTCGGGGCGTCGATCCTGGTCACGTTCGAACGCGTGTTGGGCCGATCGGCACTGAAGCCGGGGGACGAGACGTGGATCATCGGGGGTACGCCGGGAAAGCTTTCCGAGTCCGCGGACCTCCTGGTGCGGCGCTACGCGGCAATCGCGGAAGCCGAACACATCTATCCGCCGCCGGGACTACGAACCCTTTACCGCGAGGATCGGATCCGCTTCCAGCGTGAGAGCTATGCTGCCGCCATCCGTATGCTCCCGGCGGACTGGCTGGTGAATCGTGATCGCCACCCGATGGCGCTGCTTTACACCCTCCTCTTCGCCCTCCGGCATACTGTCTGGACCGGGAAGATCACTTTGTTGCTTCCCCGGCTGGGGGGACCGGTGCGAGCCGGGGCTCTGGCGGGTTCCGGGATGCTGATCGTGTTCTTGCTGAGGCTGGTTTTCCGGGTGCGGGCGCCCCGCACACCCGGAGGCGGAGCCTCCCGGACACTACTTTCGCGCCGAGATGCAGCCTGGACCGTGTTCAGCACGGGCGCAGCCGGCCTAGCCGCCTGTATCATACTGATGTTTCTTCTTCAGGCGCGGTACGGCTCGCTTTTCCTCCTGGTGGGTCTTCTGTCGTCCCTTTTCATGCTGGGGATCTTCCTCGGTGGGGCCCTCGTCACGTATCTACTGGATTCCATGACTCCCAGAAGGCTGCTGCCTGCGGTGGTTCTTTCTCATGCAGGACTGCTGCTGTTCATCGCGTGGTCGGGCAGCAGGTTTTCCTTCGCTGCTTTCGCTGTCCTGTTCCTGCTCGTGGGCGCTTTCGGCGGGATGTATGTACCGGTTTGCGCCGCCGTCATGCAGCGAGCAGGCAGTCCCGATCGCCACACCGCTTTCGTCGTCGAAGCCGCCGACCATCTGGGCGGCGCCGCCGGAGGCCTGCTGGTGGCGACGATGCTGCTTCCCGTGCTGGGCAGCCCGGTCAGCACCACCCTGCTCGCAATGCTGGTTGCAACCAATCTCGCCGTGCCGCTGGCGGCCTTTGTGTCGGGGCGGTGGCGCGGATCCCGCGGTGACGGCCAACCGACCTGGCGCTTTGAAGGTGATTCCCGGATCCGTACCGCCGGCTACTTCATGGCGGGCACCGCCCTGTTCGCGCTGGTGGGAAGCCTCCTCCTGGTCCGACCCGATCCCTGGGAGCAGGGACTCCGGCGCGCATCGGCCGTAATGTTGCCCGGCGAAGCGGAGGTCAGACCGGAAACGAAGACCTTCCAAGGAAAGAGAATCGCGTATCTCCGCTACCGGATCCCCCGGACATCGGAAGAGGGATATGTCCTCCTAACCCACGGCTTGGCGGACGATATTGCGGGATATGCCGGCCCCCTGGTGCTGGGGATGCGACTGACCGCAGAGGGCGAACTGCGGGATTTTGTCGTGCTCCATTCGGATGAAACCCCCGCATACCTGGACCAGGCCACCAAATGGGCCCGCCGCTTCATCGGGCGCAATCTTTTCCGAACCAGTCCCGCCGCGGACGTGGATTCCCTGACCGGCGCCACGCTTACCTCGCGGGCCCTGGCCGGTATTCTCCACACAACCGGTTTGCACTTCGCCTCGCTTCTCCGGGGGAGAAGCCCGCGCTACACTGCCTCGACAACGAGACACGTGGAAAAGTCCGCGCTGGTGCTGGTTGTGGTCGCGGTCGCCGCGCTTGTCTTCCGGATATTTCCCCGGCGCGTGCCCCGACTGGTCGTGCTGGTGGGCGTGGCGCTGCTATTCGGCTGGCGGCTCAATCTCCAGTACTCTTCGGATCATCTTCTCCTGCTAGTCGGCGGCCACTTCCCCTCACCCGGCCTGGTTACCGGATTCGTGCTGGCCGTAGGTTTGCTCCTGCTGGTAATGCTGGTAGGGAATCTCTATTGTGGCCAGCTCTGCCCGTTCGGTGCATTGCAGGAGCTGGTCGAAAGACTGACGCCGGCGTCGTGGAAACTGCAGGCGCCCCTTCGTCTGAGGGCGCGCCTCCGTTACGTCAAGTTCGTTCTCCTGTGGCTGCTTGTGATGGTGTACCTGGCAACCGGATTCCGGCAACTTGCGGCCGCGGATCCCCTGACCCGCATTTTCGCCCGGCCCCTCAACCACCGGATGGTCATCGTGTTGCTGGTGATCGCGGGTGTCAGCGCGATCGTGCCGCGTTTCTGGTGCCGGTATCTCTGTGTTCCGGGAGCCCTCCTGTCATTCATATCCGGGCTCAACCCGCTTTCACGCCGCATGTGGCGCATACGGCCGCCGCGCTGCCCTTATGCAGTAGTGACACGTGAGGATCTCGATTGCCTGGGATGTGACCGCTGCCGAAGGGGATCTGCCGTGGCCCGCGGCGATGAAGCCGGAAACCGCGCCTCGCTGCTACTGGTGCTCCTGGTATCCGTAGCGGTGCTGTGGGTCACCGGCCGAGCCGTGCGGACAACTATGCCGGTGGAAAAACCTGTTTCCCGCATCCCCGCGCCGGAATCCCCTGCCAGGCCAACCCGGCGCTCCCGGGGGGTGCGCAAGATCGACGAGAGACGCATCCGCCGCATGATCCGGCAGGGAGAGCTGTCTGACAAGAAGGCCAAGTACTACGAGCGCCTCCCCCATTCCGGGCTGCCTTCCGGCGATGTCGCGGACGCCGACTGATCATGGGACAAGTCTTCTCAGGCTGGTAATCCATTACACCCGCACCGTTTCGCGGCCGATAGACCCCGGCGGTCACCATCGCCACCCGGGGGGGGTGAAACAGTGCTCAGAGTTCCAGACGCGTAAGATCTGCAATCGATTCCCGCCGCCGGACAAGGCGGTGACTGGATCCCTGAACCATGACCTCCGCAGGCCGGCAGCGGCTGTTGTAGTTGGACGACATCACGAACCCGTAAGCGCCAGCCGACATTACCGCCAGAAGGTCACCGGGTCTTACCGCCGGTAGGCTACGCTGGGCGGCGAAGAAGTCGGGGGTCTCACAGACGGGGCCGACGACATCCCCGATGATTATCTCGCCCACCTCGCGCACCGGCAGGATATGGTGATAGGCGCCGTAGAGCGGCGGCCGGATCAGATCGGTCATGCCCGCGTCAACGATGACGAACGTCCTCGCCCCGTTTTCCTTCACGTAAAGGACCCGGGTCAGCAACAGACCGCAGTTACCGGCGATATAGCGACCCGGCTCGATGACCAGTCGCAGTCCGCTTTCTCTGACCAAAGGCAGAATTGCCCGTGCCAGCCTAGCGGCGGAGAGTTCGTCATCAGTGGGTGAATAGCGGATACCCATTCCGCCGCCGACATCCAGATATTCCAGCGACGAAAGGCGCCCCCGCAATTCAGCCGCCAGCGGGAGCATGCGCTGGAGGGCCAGGACATAGGGGTCGGGAGTAGTAATCTGCGACCCGATGTGCATGTGAAGCCCCACCAGATCCACCGCCGGATACTGTTCCATCTGTGCACCCAGCCTGCGCACCCGTTCCACGTCCATTCCAAACTTGTTTTCCAACTTGCCGGTACTGATGAAGCGATGCGTCTGGGGATCAACATCCGGATTCACCCGCGGGGCAATGCGCGCCCTCAATCCCAGGGCCCGGGCACGTCGGGAGACCAATTCCAGCTCCCCTTCCGATTCCACGGTGAAGAAAAGAATCCCCTCTTTCAGCGCCAGATCTATTTCAGCCGCGGTCTTGCCCACACCGGCGAAAACTATCCTGCGGGCCGGGATCCCCGCCTGCAGCGCCCGGGTTAGCTCGCCGCCGGAGACCACGTCCGCGGCCGCACCTTGCTCGGCGAGTGTCGAAATCAGCGCCCGGTTGGTATTGACCTTCACCGAGAAGCATATCAAGGGGTCCGCCTCGCGGAAGGCGTCGGCCAGCTCGGTGTAACGGCGTACCAGGTGTCCCCGGCTGTATACGTAAAGCGGGGTGCCGTACTCCTCAGCCAGTTCCAAGAGGGACACCCGCTCCACCGCCAGTGTTCCGTCCTGATACTCGAACTCGGGCGCTATGATGCCGCGGCTCATTACTGCGCCTTGCTAGCATTGCGACGACCGGCCCGGGCCGCCATGCGCAACCGCAATGCGTTGAGCTTGATGAAGCCCCCGGCGTCCCGCTGGTCGTAGACTTCTTCGAGCTCAAAGGTAGCCAACCGGGGATCGTAGAGCGGCTGCGGCGCACGCCGTCCTACTATCATGCAATTGCCCCGGTAAAGCTTCAGACGGGCCTCGCCGGTGACCGTCTGAGCCGCTTCATCCATCGCCGCCTGCAGCATTCGGCGCTCGGGCGAGAACCAGAAGCCGTTGTATACCATCCGCGCATACTGCGGAATCAGACTGTTGCGCAAATGCAGCACTTCCCGGTCCATAGTGATCTGCTCGACTGCCTCGCGGGCCCGATGCAGCAAAGATAATGAACCCACCGCAAATGCGCAATTATTTTTTCTATTGCTAATGCCTATTCCTGCGAAGCAGCTTCGGCACGTCTGCCTGCAAGCAAGCTATCCAGCATCAAAAGGGCTTGCGGCTGGCCACCCACCATGCGCACTTTCTGCAGGATGCTGTCCATAGAGGCTTCCTCTTCCACCTGTTCGGCTACGAACCAATCGAGGAAATTTTTGGTAGCATGGTCACTTTCTTTAA
>DTYT01000040.1 GCA_012961745.1 Kiritimatiellia bacterium
GACCAACCCGGCCGCTCACCGCCCATCAGCCCGTGACCCCTTCGGTCGGATAATCAAGATCCGTGGCCTGCCGGATCTCAATCCTGCACTCAGGCAGGGACTGGAGAAAATACCGGCCGTACCGACGATCAACGATCCGCCCGTCAAGTATCACCACGCGCCCCTCGTCGTACGCACTCCGGATCAGGCGCCCGACTCCCTGGCGGAATTTCAGGACCGCCTCAGGCAGGGCAAACTCCATGAAGGGATCTCCTCCGCGCTCATGTATGCGGTCCATCAGTGCACGCACCGGTGGCTGGTCGGGCACTGCAAACGGCAACCGTACGATGACCACCATGCGTAAGGCCGGTCCTTGTACGTCCACACCCATCCAGAAGCTGTCTAAGCCGAACAGGATTGCATTCCCGTCGGTCCTGAATCTCTGAAGCATCACATCGCGACCGATCTCCTGACCCTGCACATGTACAGTCCGCCCATTGCGCCGGATGTCCTCTGCCAGGAGTTCCGCAAACTGATGCATCATCCGGGAACTGGTGAACAGAACAAATACACCCCCTTTTTCACTGAGAAGTAACGGCCTCAGGGCACAGGCCGCCTTCCGGGTAAAGACGTTCTCGTCAGAGGGATCGGGAAGCCCCCGAATTACGATCACCTGCATCTGTTGTTCGTAGCGGAACGGGGAACCTATGATCAGTTTCTCCATGCAGTCGGCCCCCAGCCGGCGGCAGAAATAGTCCATCCGCCCGGCAACCGAAAGCGTTGCGCTGCTGAGTATGACCCTCTCCAGCCTACCGAACAGCTCCTGCTGTAGTATGGGGCCCACCTCGATCGGCAGGGCATGCAGGACAGGCAAATCCTTGCGGACCCCTTCCAGCTCCACCCAATAGACATAGTCGTCAAGACCCATATTGAAGAAATGCTCAAGTGACAGCGCCATCTCCTGCCCGCGCAGTGCCAACGCGCGCAATTCCACGGCCATCTCCGGCGCGATCGTATCCAGTCGTCCAGCCAGCTTCGCCAGTTTCCGGCTCATCTGCGCCAGCGGATCACTCACTGCATTTTCTACACGCATGGGCGACATCAGTCGGACATGGGTACGCTCGGGGGACAGCTTGAGTTCCTCGGTAATCTCCCGAAAAAGCCTGTCTAGCGCCGAACGCCATGCCCGTATCTCCGGAACCAGATCTGCCTCCCGGAGAGTTACCAGCAGTCCCCGCTTCTCGTCTTTGGACAGCAGCCGACCGGCCCAGTATTCCAGGGCGGCCTGCGATATCCGCAGCCCGAAATAATCCGGCGCCACCCTCGGGATCTGGTGTGCCTCATCCAGTATCGCCGCGCTGTACCGAGGTAGTATTCCTCGCGCCCGGATACTCAGGGCCAGGTCGGCAAAGAAAAGATGATGGTTGACGATAATCAGGTCCGCCGCAGCGAGCCGACGACGAGCTTTAACGAAGAAGCACCGCTCATAGAATCGACACTTCTGTCCCAGACAATTATCCTGCTCACAACACACCAGTTCCCACACCTCCGCCGAGGGAATGAAGGGAAGCTCTTGACGCGATCCCTCCTGCGCTGAATCCACCCGTTCGTTGATGCGATGCAGCTCTCCATGACGCATTTGGGGAAGCAGATCGTGCTGCGCACGCATGGCAGCCGAAAGCCTCCGCAGACAGAGGTAGTTATTCCGCCCCTTGGCAAGGACTGCCGGAACTTTCCGCCCGGCGGCCGCCTGCAGAAGAGGAATATCTTTACCCAGCAGTTGCTCCTGCAAGCTGATCGTGTAGGTACTGATGACAACCGGACGATTTTCCTCGGCTGCCTCGGCAAAGAACAGGCACGGCACCAGATAGGCCAGACTCTTGCCTACCCCCGTTCCGGCTTCCACTGCCAGATGTCCGCCGTCGAAGAGGATCCGTGCGACCGCCTCCGCCATCTGCACCTGCTGCAGGCGGTACTCATAAGAGATAATGCCCGCCCCTGTCTGGGACGTGGCCCGCGCCAATGGTCCATCGGGACCGAAAAAGTCGCGCACCTGCTCTTCCAACGTTCCCTGCCCCATCTGGCCGCTTCCCACCACCCCGTGGACGGCGGCTGATGACGTGTCCGACGGCCCAGTACCGCCCGCCGGGTACCCGGGGCTCCGGTCGGAAAGGATGACTTGAAATCCCCGGGCTACATAACATAATCTAAATATTCAGGGGCGAGCGTAGCTCAGTGGTAGAGCTCCACCTTGCCAAGGTGGCTGTCGTGGGTTCGAATCCCATCGCTCC
>DTYT01000041.1 GCA_012961745.1 Kiritimatiellia bacterium
CTTCCCCGGCAGCGGGACCGATTACCCGGTCGCCCCCGGCGAATTCGTGGTCATTGCGGCGGACGCAGACAGCTCCGACGGCTTCGCTCCCGACCTGGGGGTGTTGGCCGACTGGGAATGCTATGCCGGATCGGGGGACTTCGACAATCCCACGGTACCCAATTTGATTCTGGTGAGCGGCCAGCGAGATTTCAGCCTGTACCCGGGCGGGGACAACGTGATTCTGGCGGACGGATCAGACACTAATGCACCGATCGATGCCGGGACCATCATCGACGCGGTGAATTTCGCAGGAGGAGGCGGGGAACTGGCATCTCTCTCCCCCGGTGCCGGTGACCATGATCCCTCTGTTTCGGCCCCCGTCGGAAAATCAATCAATCGCTGTCCCGATGGGTGGGATACCGACTATTCCTCAAGCGATGATTTCTTTCCGCGCGATCTCACCCCCGGCCTTACCAACGATTGTGAGATCCAATCGGTGCTGTCCGTCGAGGATGCCACCGTGACGGAAGGAGATTCCGCCTCCACCTCGGCTGTTTTCCGGCTCTACCTTTCGGAGTCGGCCACCGCTACCGTAAGCGTTGAGTATTCTACATCGCCGGGCACAGCTTCGGCGGGAATCGACTACTCTCCCGCCGCAGGCACGGTGTCTTTCCTTCCCGGAGTTACTGAACAGACCGTCTCGGTTGCGGTATACGGCGATACTAACCGGGAAGACCATGAGAGTTTCTACCTCCACTTGAGTAATGCGGTAAACGCTGTGCTAGGCGACAATCTGGCCGTGGGGACGATCCGCGACGACGACGGTTTCCTGATCGTTTCCATCAGCGCGTGTGAGACCCAAGCGTGGATAACCTGGGAATCGTGGAGCGGCAGGACTTACCGCTTGGAATATTCGCCCCAATTGAGCAACCCGGTGTGGAATGCGCTGGGCGACACGGTCACCGCCACGGGTGCTACGGCATCCGCCCAAGATTCCACCATTTCCAACGTGCAGCAGCGGTTCTACCGGATATCCAAGCTGGACTAGGCCCGAGATAATATCTTGACGGCGGCGGGGCTGTTTCGGGTTGCTGAAACGGTCGTCACTCCCACCGGACGGGGGGAGACCCGCCGGGTATAGGTTGACTGCATCTCACCCGTGCGCTTAATTAGATACGTGAATAGCTGTGGTGAAGCAGCGTGCAACTACGGAGCCACATACGGTAACATATCTTCGCGGGCAGGAGGCATGCATCACTCCTGGTGCGATGTTGCCCCGGCCGATTTCCACGGGCACTGAAACCCAACCAAAGGTTCCACACAATGGGGGAAGAAATCATCCACTTCAACAATCGCCGCGAGGCTCAAGATCTCACTGCCGGTGGCCCGGAGTTCCTGCGGCTCATCGCGCGGGCATTCGACATCCGTATAACCGCGCGTGACATGTGGGTAAAACTGGGGGGGACGGATGAGCGCGTCCGGAAAGCCGCGGAGTTCTTCCAGATTCTGAGAGACATCCGCGACCGGGGCGCCCGGTTGGGTGAACACGGGTTGCGCTATGCATTACGCGCCTACCAGCAGGGCCGGGGAGAAGAACTCCGGCAGCTTTACTCGGTCAGAATAGATGTCGCTCCCGGCCGACCCCCCGTCTTCCCGCGGACTTTCGGCCAGCGCGATTACGTCCAGGCCATAATGACCCGCGACATCACTTTCGGCATTGGTCCCGCCGGCACAGGCAAGACCTATCTGGCGATGGCCATGGCCGTATCCTATCTGTTGAAGGGCGACGTAAGCCGGATCATTCTGACGCGGCCCGCCATCGAGGCGGGGGAGGCACTGGGGTATCTTCCCGGGGACATGTATCAGAAGGTTCTGCCCTATCTGCGCCCGCTCTATGACGCACTCTATGACATGATGTCACCCGACGACATTGAACGCAACATGGATCGCGGAGTGATCGAAGTCGCCCCGCTTGCATACATGCGCGGGCGTACACTGAATCACGCCTTTGTAATCCTCGACGAGGCACAGAATACCACCTCTGAACAGATGTTGATGTTCCTTACACGATTGGGATTTGATTCCCAGTGTGTCATCACCGGCGATTTGACCCAAGTGGATCTTCCGCCCAGCAAGGCTTCCGGACTGGTGGAGGCGCGCCGGATTTTGAGCAACATCGAAGGTATCGCTTTCGCAGAGCTGACCGATGCCGACGTGGTCCGCCACTCACTGGTTCAGAAAGTCATCCAGGCTTATCGTGAGGATCGGCTCCAGACCCGCGGCCCCACCCCAGACCGGGCAGCCGACGCCCTGGAACCGACGGCATGAATAACATCGTCTCCAAAGCTCGCACCCGAAGGGCCAGGGAGAAGGACCGGGCGGAGCGGCAGCGCATACGTCCCAGAAGCAGGAATGTAGTCCTGTTCACCCTCATCGGCACGGCCCTGTGGATGACAACAGTGGTACTGTTGCTTACTGCGCAGCGTCTGCCCCGCTACGTGGTCGGTTCCACGGCCCGAAACACGGTGATTTGCTCGGTGCCTTTCACGACTGAAGATGCCGCCACCACACGTCTGAAGCGTATCCAGGCAGCCGAATCGGTCCCTCCGGTGTTCCGGCTAGACAACTCTCCTGCAACAGCGGCCCGCGGTGCCCTGGCGGAACTGCTGGATGGCGCTGGCACCAACCGAGCTGAGGGGGAGACTCTACGCAAGCTGCAGGAGCAGCTGGCGGCCGCCGGAGTCGACATCCCGCCACGGCGATTCCAGCAACTCGCCCTTTCTGTTGACCGGGCTGCCTTTCTCGATGCTTACGAAGCCGCGCTCCGCAGAGTCCTTTCGCAGGGCATAGTCCCTGCCGAGGCTCGCGAAAGCCGCTTTCATAACCTGGCGGTGCACGACACCATTATTCTGGAAAGCACTTCGGGAACCGTCACTACCAAGGTATCCCGGCTCTTAGTCCCCCGGGAAGCCGCCCAGGAGGCGGCACGCCGGTTCCGGGCACTGTACCGGACGGGCAAGTTCAATCTTAAGGATTTGACGGCACTGTTCAGACCCTGGTCAGTCCCCAACGTGACCTACTCCGCGGGACGGAGCCAGCAACTCCGGAAAGCAGCCGAGGAAAGGGTGAAACCGGTTCGGATCACCGTCGAGCGCGGGGCGCCCATAGTCACGGCCGGCGATGTGATCACGCCCGAAATCCAGGAGCGCCTGGTGCTGCACGACAGGCTCCTGCAGCAGGCCCGGAGCACATCCGACCGCCTCCGTTCCCGACTGGGCGAGCTGGTCGTGCTGCTGTTGTTCCTGATCATCTCGAGCGGAATACTCCTGGTCTGCCGGCCCCCAACGTTCAATTCACTCCGGGAACTGGCCTTTCTGGCGACGGTATGCGCGCTTACACTGCTTCTGACCGCAGCGGTGCTCTTCCTCCTGCAGCACTTCCCCGCAATCCAAGGCGTTCTGCTGGCAGCGGCTCTGCCGGTGGCTCTGGCCTCATTCCTGGTGACCATATTCATGGGCGGGGCCGCGGCGCTGGCGGCCGGGGTGTGGACCAGCGCGGCTGCGGCCATGATGGCCGGGCGGCCGTTTGATGTGTTCGCTTCCGGACTGCTGGCGACAGTAGTCGCTGCGACCAGCGCACGCGGGGTACACCGCCGGGCGCGGCTCTTTGCGGTGGGACTGTGGATAGGGGCCGCCGGTGCCGTCTCGGCGACCGCGCTCGGCCTGGCGTATTGCGTCCCGGTTTCCAGCGTGTTTCCTTCCGCCGCCCTTGCCTTGGGCAGCGGGTTGCTTACCGCGGCCCTGGTACTGATCCTGATCCCGGTATTTGAGAGTATCTTCCGCCTGACCACGGATATAGCTCTCCTGGAACTCTCCGACCTGGGGCATCCATTGCTCAAGAGGCTGGCGGTGGAAGCCCCGGGTACCTACCACCATTCCCTCATGGTCGCCAATCTGGCAGAGGCGGCGGCCCATGAGATCGGGGCGAACCCCCTACTCGCCCGCGTGGCGGCCTACTATCACGATATCGGGAAGTTGACCAAGCCGGAATTCTTCACCGAAAACTTCCAGATGCGGTCTAATCCGCATGATGATCTGGCACCCAGCATGAGCGCTCTGGTGATTGCCTCGCATGTTAAGGAAGGGGTTTCCCTGGCCCGGCGTCACAGGTTGCCCCCGATCATCCTGGACGCGATCGAACAACACCACGGAACCAGCATGATCTCTTTCTTCTACCAGCGCGCCCGGCAGCAGCAGGAACAGGCCGGAGCCCCTCGCCACCAGCGGCCGGTGGAAGAGAAGGATTACCGCTATCCCGGACCGCTGCCGTGTTCCCGGGAAATGGCCATCATCGCACTCGCCGACGCGGTGGAAGCCGCCTCACGCACCCTCGAAAAACCCACTGCTTCGCGTATAGAAAACCTAGTGCACGAAATTATCCAGAAGAAGCTGCTGGACGGACAGCTCGACCAATCGCAGCTGACCCTGAGAGATCTGGCTACGATTCGGCGCGTTTTCACCTTCACCTTGACCAATATGCTGCACGAGCGGATACAGTATCCCGAACATGAGACTGAGCGTGAAAGACTGGCAGAAGAACCATCCGCTGGACCGGGGCAAGGTAAGGGAACTCGCACAAGCCCTGGCGAATGAAATTCACCGGCGTTACATGCCTGGCGGCAACTGGGGAGAACTGACGGTGACGATTACTGGTGATTGGGGGATCGCCCGGATGAACCGCCGGTATCTCGGACGGGACGGACCCACCGACGTGATCGCCTTCGGTTACCGGCCGATTCCGGGCGGATCAACCGCGATCGACGGAGACATCATTGTGAACGTTGAACGCGCCGTGCAGGAAGCGGAGCACCGCCGATGCAGTCCCGACCGCGAACTGGCGACTTATATTGCCCATGGACTACTCCATCTGGCAGGGGAAGACGATGCTACCCCGGCCCAGCGCCGACGCATGCGAAGACTGGAACAGACCGTCATCAGCCGGGTGCTGGGAGGAAAGCACAGTGTGATCGGCGCACCGGGAATCTTCCGACCGAAAGGGAAACGTGCCGCAGGAGGTTGAATGATGGTCGTCGCCATCCTTACGGCATCCCTGTCGCTGGCCGCCGCCGTGTTCTTCGGCACCCTGTTCCGCGCCTACACCTACACCGGGCGCGCACAGGCCGACCGGCTGGCCGAAAAGTATCCTGCTATGCGACGCAAGGTGGAATTCTGGGCTCCCCGCTGGGAGGAACTCTGCTCGACTCTGCAATTGCTCATGGTCGCTTCCCGTCTTCTTTTCGTTATTGCTGCCGTCCTGTTACTGACCCGTCAGGATGTTTCTCCCTCAGTCTGGCTGGGCGCTGCAGTCGCCTTGAGCCTCTTGTGTCTGTTCCTCCTGGAGCTTCTGCCGGATGCGCTGGCTGCTGCCTTTTCCGACCGGATCTCAGCCCGGACCCTGCCTCTGACTTCCCTGGTGGCGGTATGTGTCCGTCCCCTTGCCTGGTCCTTGGCCTGCGCTGCACGACTGTTACGGCGAGCGGTGAGCTCGGGCTCTGTGGAAGAGGACCGGCCCACGCATGAAGAAGCAATCCTCTCCATGGTGGGCCCGGATCAGGACAGCGATCTGGAAGCCGAAGAAAAGCAGATCATCCGCAGCGCATTGGAATTCAGCGACACGGTGGCACGCGAGATCATGACCCCGCGGGTGGACGTAATTGGACTGGAAGATTCCACCCGGATTTCCGAGGCAGTCTCCATCATCAGACGTACAGGCCGCTCGCGGTACCCGGTATTTCACGAGGATATGGATGACATACTGGGCGTGGTCCACGTGAAAGATCTTCTGGTTCTTCTGGGCGAGGGCAAGGGTTCTTCGCCGGTGATCAGCGCCGTGAAACCGGTGCCCTTCGTCCCCGAATCCATCCCTATCAGCGACCTGCTCCAGTTGCTCCGGTCTCAGCAGGTACAACTGGCGGTCATCGTGGACGAATACGGCGGAACCTCGGGCGTGGTCACCATTGAAGACATCCTTGAAGAACTTGTCGGTGAAATCCACGACGAATATGACGTACGCGAAGTCTCCGCGCGCCATCTACCCGATGGCTCCGTAGTCATCAGTGCCCGGACCCCGGTCTCCGAAGCCAACACCCTCGCCGCCGTTCATATTCCCGAGGGAGAAGACTACGACTCGGTGGGCGGATACATCTTCAGTGTCCTGGGACGGATTCCGCGCGCCGGCGAAACGGTAGACGGCGAAGATTTTACCCTCACCGTGCAGGCCGCCGACCAGCGGCAGATTCATCTGGTGAGAATCACTCCGAAGCACACACCCGCATCTGCCGCAACATGAGAATCCCTGCCAGTGGTGATCTGCACCTCACTTTCTGCCTCAACGCCTTCCCCTCCCCTCGCCCGGATGACCTGGGACAATACTTCAACCAAGTGCTTCTGCCGATACGGGATCTGTCGGGATGCCAAGACAACCTTGGATGGGGCCTGTGGCTGGACCGGCGATCGGCGGCCCGACTCGCCGATCCCGTCCGGTCAGCGGCGTTCTGTGCCGGCCTGGCTCGGCATCAATTCTACCTCTTCACGCTGAACGGGTTCCCATACGGTGCGTTCCACGACTCCCGGATCAAGGAAAAGGTGTTCTATCCGGACTGGACCTCGCCGGAACGCCTGCATTACACACTGGAACTTGCCCGTGTACTCGGTACCTGTTCTCCACCGGACCGGTTGGGGAGTATCAGCACAGTGCCGCTGGGTGAACGCGCGGCGTTCCACTGCGACCATAAACGACGGCAGGCTGCCGGGATGCTGGTCCGGGCGGTCGCCGAGCTCGACTCTCTCCGTAAGACTCGCGGCATAACGGTCGTGCTGGCCTTGGAGCCCGAACCCGGAGCAGCCCTCGAAACCGGTGCCGAAGCCAGCGACTTCATTGAGAAAGTCCTCCTGCCGGAGGCCTCCGTGACAGATGCCGGCTTTGACGATCAGACCGTACTGCGTCACATCGGCATCTGCGTGGACCTCGCACATGCGGCTGTCATGGAAGAGTCCGTCATGGACCTTGCCGCCGAATGTCACCGGAGAAACATCCGCATCGCCAAGGTCCACATTAGTGCCGCTGTGTCGTTCCGTCCCACCCGGAGTGCACTGGAGCAGATGCACTTGCTGGCGGATCCGGTTTACCTTCATCAGCTCCGAGCCCGGCTCCCCGACGGTGGTATCGCCGCATGGCGTGATCTTCCGGATGCCCTCAGGGATCCCCGGCTGCTGGAATGTGACCAGGCGCGGATACATTTTCACGTTCCCCTGACCTGGCAAGGATCCGGTGATCTCCGTCCGGTGGCGGGTATACCCCCTCCGGAGATCGTGCAAGCCGTGGTCACGGCGGGCTGCCGGCACTTCGAGGTGGAAACCTACACCTATGCGGTATTGCCCCCCGAGTTGCGCCCTCAATCACCGATATCCGCGGCAGCCGCCGAACTAAGAACGGCCGCCAACCATCTCAAGGGGTACTACCACTGAATATGCCGGCCGGCGTCTTCAGGAGGCGGAACTCCGTTGCCGGCTCTCCTGAAGCATCGCAAGATCTGCGAGAACCAGAGCCGCCATGGCTTCGACCACGGGCACTGCCCGTGGGACGATACAGGGGTCGTGGCGCCCCTTCAGGATCAGCTCGCGTTCACGCCCCTCGTAATCCGCGGTTTTTTGGGGCAGGCGGATGCTGGCGGGCGGCTTGAAGGCCACTCGAAAGTAGATATCCTCGCCGTTGGTAATGCCACCCTGAACCCCGCCGCTGAAATTGCTCAACGTCCCGAGCCGTTGCCCCTTGCGCACAAAAGGATCGTTGTGCTGCAACCCACGCATGAGCGCTGCTCCAAAACCGCTACCGATATCAAAACCACGCGCCGCCGGGATAGAAAGCATGGCCTGCGCCAGAAGCGCCTCCACCTTGCCGAACACAGGCTCCCCCCAGCCCGCTGGCGCGCCCCGGCATACGCAGCTGACGATCCCTCCAATACTGTCCCCTTCCCGCTTGACCTCCCGGATCAATTCCAGCATTGCGGCCGCCGCTTCCCGGTCCGGACAGCGGACCGCGGTTGCATCCACCTCCACCCGGCTGATCCGGCTCCGGTCCGGTTCCGGCGCGGCCACCGATCCCACACGGCTTACCCAGGCTACGATCTCAACCCCGTACCGCTCACGGAGCATCTTCTCGGCGACGGCGCCCCCCGCCACGCGCCCGACCGTCTCCCGTCCGCTCGCACGGCCGCCGCCGCTCTGCGCCTGCACTCCGTATTTGACCCGATACGCGTAATCCGCGTGCGACGGGCGCGGTATTTTGCGGACGTCTTCGTAGTCGGAAGGATTCTGATCTTTGTTCCATACCAGCAGGGCTATCGGCGTACCCAGCGTAATGTCCCCTTCCACGCCCGACAAGATCCGGACGCGGTCCTCCTCGGATCGGGGCGTATTCGCCTCACTCTGACCCGGCCGACGCCGATCAAGTTGCGCTTGGATATCCGACGGCACCAAGCGGATACCTGGCGGACATCCCTCCACAACAGCGCCGACCGCAGGGCCGTGGGACTCTCCGAAAGTCGTTATCCTGAAAATCCGACCCAGTATGCTACTCACCCTCCCGTACACCTCCCGCCTGTCGAGAGTACACCGCCGCCCCGCCGCGGGCAAGCATGGGACAGGTGAGATTAGCCGATGCGGCGCTCACGGCCCCGAAGCCTCGGAAATCGCGGTTGTCTCCGACCGCGCGGATGGGGCGCCCGGGCGGCAGCCCCTATTCGTTTTCTTCAGCAGGGGACACCGCTGGAAATATGAGACGGACCCGGGTGCCCTGATTGGGCCGACTTTCTACTTCAATGCGGCCGGAATGCTGCTCCACAATTTTCCTGGCGATAGCCATACCCAGTCCCATCCCGCCTCCTGCAGCCCGCGTGGTGAAATACGGCTCGAAGAGCCGCTGCATCACTTCGGCTGGCATGCCCGGGCCAGTGTCCTCCACGCATATCTCCACTTCACCATCCACTTTCCTCGTCATTACCCTTACTTCACCCGCCGTGGTGGAAGCCGCCTGGATGGCATTGGTGACTACATTGTGGATCGCCCGCAGAAGCTGGCCGCGATCCCCGATGATATGCGGTACGCTTTCCCCGGTCTCGAACACCGGGTGGGGTGGAGAGCCCGCCTGCACGAAATTTACGGCCACCCGAACGTCTTCGAGCAACTGCGCCGGATGGATTTTCTCCCGGCGCCTGCCGAGCTCGCCTTCCCGCCACATTGCAGCTAGATCCCGGCAGCGCCGTACGTTGTTCTCAATGATCTGTAGGTAGCGCAAGGCTTCCTCCCAATCCCCGTGCTCATTCTGCGACTTCTTCTCCAGTTCATCGGCAAGCATCTCCGTGTACCCGATAATGGTAGTAAGAGGGTTCCTCAGGTCGTGCAGTAACTCTGCTGATGCCTCTCCCAGCCGTGCCAGTTTTTCCAGGCGCGCCTTCTCCTCCACGGTGCGCCGGTTCAGCTCCCGCAGCTCCGCGATCAGCCGCAGCTTCTGCCGCTCGCGGCGCGTCCGTTCCACGTTTCGACGTACGACCCGCACCATCTCGTGGGTATCAAAGGGCTTCGTTATATAGTCGGTGGCACCCAAGCGCAGGGCCTGCTGCGCGGTTTCCAAGGTGCCGTATCCGGTCAACACGATAACCGAAATCCGCCGGTCGATTTCACGTATTCTAGCCAGCCCCTCTATACCGTTCGTCCCCGGCATCCGGATGTCGATCACCACGGCATCGGCACCCAGATCCTGCAGCAGGCGGGCACCTTCATCCACGTTTGACGCAAGCAGTACATTGAATTGCTCCTTGAGAATGATCCTCAGGCTCTGGCGGGGTCCTTCTTCATCGTCGATCACCAACACTCGAGGTCGGTCAATGGTGGCCATCATTATCCTCCCTTTCCGTGCCATCACGATGGATTGCCTACCGCTTGTCTGCGGGCACATTTCTCCCGCAGTGTGCGCGCAGCGGTGAGCACAAGCGATGCCAATACGAAATTGTCCAGATATGGGGGGGGAATTTGGAACTACCCCACATCTTGTGCTTGACGGTGTGCAAAAATGTAAACTATGAACAAAAGCGTACAGGCAGGACGGGGAACCCCGGCACGGTGATAACACGCACACCAGTCATAACCGGCATTGGCGTAGCGGCGCCGAACGGGCTCGGACTGGACCGGTTCTGGAAAAATACACTTCAGCGGAAAAGTGGCGTGACTACCGTATCCCTCTTCGGCGCCGAGGGCCTGCCGTGTCGCATTGCGGGCGAAGTGTCCGAACTACGGGAAAATGACTGTACCCTACCACCGGGCCTGACACGCGCAACCCTCTTGGCCTTGCACGCTGCCCGACTCGCCCTGACGGATGCCCGGCTGGTCCGCGAGCACGCCCCTGAAGATGAACCGGTACCGGTAATACTCGGTACAAGTACCGGCAGCCCGGAACCCCTCCCCAGGCAGTGGCCCTCCGATAAAGGTGCCGACGATGAATTTGTATACCAACCCGCTTGCACTTCACCGCAAGCCCAGGCCGTCTGGTCTATCCAGCGCCTCGGTGATCTCAATGGCCCCGTAGTCACCCTCTCAGGCGGCTGGACCGCGGGCCTTGAGGCTGTATCACTCGCTGCCGAATGGGTTCGGATGGGACGCTACCGTATCGCGTTGGCGGGCGCCGTGGAAGCCCCACTGTCACGGCGCGTACTGGAGTCTTTCCTTGAATCCGGCGGGCTGGCCGCCCGCGCGGATCCCGAGGGGGTTCCCCGTCCCTTTGATCGTGACCGGGACGGCTGGGTTCTCTCGGAAGGTGCCGCGGTTGTCGTCGTGGAATCCGCGACATCTGCATGGGCGCGGGAAATGCAGCCTTATGCCTGTGTCGCCGGGTGTTATTCGTCTGGCGGTCGCAAGTATTCTGACATGGCCGAATCCCTCGCGCAGGCGATCCGAGGATGCCTTGCGGAGGCTTCCCTGCTGCCGGAACACATCCAGTACGTCTGCGCCAACGCCACTGGCGAGCGTACCACGGATGTGGCTGAAATCGCCGCTCTGAAACGGGCTTTCGGCAGGCACGCCTACCGATTGGCGATCAGCTCTATCAAGGGAGTCGTCGGTAATCCACTGGCCGCGGCCGGCCCTATGCAGGTCGCGGCGGCTGCCATGAGCATCCGTGAAAAACGTATTCCTCCTACTGCCAATCTGCGGGAGCCCGATCCCCAATGTGATCTGGACTGCGTGCGGGACCGGGCGCGACAGGTGGCGGTGCGCGCCGCGCTCGTCAATGCGCATGGCCGGGATGGAAACAGTCGCTGCATAGTCATGACCACCGCGGAGGGTACTGCATGATCACGGCATGGCTGCTCTTCGGGATGGTTTTGGTCAATCTGACCGTAGCCTTGACAGTATACCTTACTAATCCCCGACGAGGCGCGAACCGTGCTTTTCTCATACTCGGCATGCATATGGGACTGTGGTCGGCATCCTCGCTGTTCTTGGTTTCGGCCAGCTCCCTCCGCGAAACTGAAATGTGGTTACGCACCTTCTTTGGCCTGGCGGCGTTCTTCCCGACATCCTTCACAATACTCTACCAGGCGGTCAAACTGGACGCCGACCGGCTGACCGAACCGGCAGTGCGCTCTCGGCTGCTTGCGTTTACCGGCGTAGTAGCCGCGGTGGCGGCATTTCATCCGGCATTTCTCAGTCTGCTGCATCCTCGGGAGGCCTCCGAGCTGCCTCCGGACGGTGTGCGATTCGGTCCCCTGTTCGTTTTCTACGGACTTTATCTCGTTCTGAGTGGAATAGTAGGAATCCTTTGCTTTCTCAGGGATAATCGCAGGACACAGGGAATCCGGCGTACCGAAATCCAGTACGTGGCTGCCGGATTCGCCTCCGCTTTCGCTATCGGTATCACTACCGTGATATTCATTCCCTATCTCTCCGGCCGTCCGCAGGGCGTCCTTTGGGGACCGGTGGTGGCCTCCGCGGCGTTGAGTCTGGTGGTGGCCTACGGCATAGCAACTACCAATATCATGGATGTATCCCAACTCATGCGGCGTATTTTTGGTTATGCACTGCTGCTGTTGTCCCTCTCCGGGTTGTACGCCCTGGTGCATCTGGTCGTCGCCCTCCTCCAGAGCAGAACCGGTTCCGATGCGCTCTGGCTGCCAGCCTTTGTGGCGGTGCTGGTTGTGGCGGCCTCGATGACTCCCGCCCAGGGCATTATGCGCCGACTCGCCCGCCGCCTTCTCATTTCTCCCCGGGAGGTCAATATTTCGCGGGCGATGGCGGCTGCGGGAGAAGTGATGTCTCCCGTCTCGACCGTGGACCGGCTGCTCTTGCGGTTCGCGAACGTAATCCACGAGTATTTCGCCGCGTCGCACGTGGCGATCCTGATACGCAAAGGCAACGGCTTCGCGCAGGTCCAGCCTTCCCAACCCCGGGGTGGCCGCCCACTGCTGTACCTGCCCGCGAGTGACCCGCTGATCCGGCACCTTCAGTCTTCGGGTTCCATTGTCAGCCGCCCTACCCTGCGACGACGCGGATCGGATGACCGCGCCGTACTTCTGGCGAAACTGACCATGCTGAAAGCCGAACTCGCCGGGGGGATATCCGTGCGCGGCCGCCTGCAAGGCATCCTGCTGGTCGGTCCCCGTCCGGGTGGCGCAGTCTTCACCCGGCTGGAGCGGGTGGCCTTCCAACTTCTTCTGGGACAACTCGGGATCGCCCTGGAGAATGCGCTGTTGTATACCGAAGTACAGAACAGCAAGATCTACAACGAAATCCTTCTCGAACATCTCCCTTCGGGAGTCATTGCGGCCGATAAGGCCGGCCGGATTACCGTTTGCAACCGGGAAGCGTGCCGGATCCTGAACGTGCAAAGGAACACTGTATTGGGACGAGCCCTGACTGCCATACCCCAGCCGTTGCACGCCCTGATGGACGATGTAATCCGAAGCGGCCGTGAGGTGCGGGACAAGGAAATTGTCCTCCCCGCAGGGGGAACCGAGACCCCGCTGCGCGTGGGTGGCGCGCGGGTTCACAATGACCGCGGCAGGCTCCTGGGAACCATCTTCACCCTCAGCGACCTGAGCCGGGTGAAGGAGCTGGAACAACAGGTACGCCGCTCCGACCGGCTGGCCAGTGTAGGAACGCTCTCTGCGGGGATGGCCCACGAAATCAAGAATCCCTTGGTGGCTATCAAGACCTTCGCACAACTGCTTCCGGAAAGATACAATGAACCCGACTTCCGGGAGACCTTCTCCCAGCTTCTACAAAAGGAAGTCGAACGCATCGACGACATTGTCACCCAGCTGCTGAACTTTGCACGCCCACGCAAGGTGGCTTCCGAACTTTGTCATCTCCATGAAGTCATCCGCCGGTCCCTGAAACTGATCCAGCAACAGGTGGAAAAACGCAACATCTCGCTGGAATGCCGTTTGGATGCCCCCCGTGATGCGATCCGGGGAGACCATGCCCTGCTGGAACAGACGTTCCTCAATTTCTTCATTAACGCCATGGAAGCGATGAACCATAGGGGCAGCTTGAGCGTGACCAGCGATCTCCTCGAAGACCCCGGGCACGACCACGACCCTTCCCATATTCGCGTGCGTGTACAAGACAGCGGACAGGGTATCGCACCGGAACATATCGAGCGGATCTTCGATCCTTTTTTCACCACCAAAGAAAACGGTACCGGGCTCGGTCTCTCTGTGGCTCATGAAATAATAGAGGAACACGGCGGGAGCGTGGAAGTAAGCAGCCGCCTCGGACAGGGAACCACTTTCACTCTGGTATTTCCCTTAGCTGAACAATGCATTGCTCCCGGACCCGACCAGGATGAATGCTGAGCCCACAACGTGTGTCATTTACAGCGCCGACCGATACTGGAGCCGGCGCCTGGCCGCAGAATTGGCTCTTCACGATGTGGATGTCACGATATCCTCTGACCGTCGCAGACTCTTAAGGAAAATTGATAGCGGCCACAGCAGCGCGGTGGTGGTGGATCTGCTTTCGCCCGGCTCGCTGCAATTGGTGCGCATGCTGTTGCAGCACCGACCGGGCCTGCCGGTCATCGCCTGCGGAAAGACCCGCACATCTCCCTTTATGGATGCACTCCACACCGGGATCTTTGCCGCGCTCGACCGCGGCGGACCGATTCAATCCATCGCTTCGGTAGTCAGGTCGGCATTGATGTTCCGCCCTGAGACTTCTCCGGGAACGAAACCAACCTCGGAAGGCGAAAAGCAGCTCGACGACACCGCCGGGTCTCCGGCAACCATCCCCGCGCTGCTACCATCCCCCGGGCTCTTTCTGCATAACCCCACGCCCGAAGCGTTAACCGCTTATCTGGAGGCCTGGCTGCAGGCCCTATCCGCGCGATTCGGTGTGCTTCGCAGCAGCCTGTTCCTCAAAGACCCGGATACCGGCGAGTTCGCCGCGGCAATCACCATCAACTGCACACCCGAAATCAGGGAAACGAAGCTGCGGCCTGACGCGGGTCTGCCGACATACCTGGAAAAAGAGGCAACCACCCTGATCAGCGGCAGCGCACCGCGTCTCCTCGCCAGCCAGCTTGCCCGTATCGGCGCGGATCTTGTCGTGCCCCTGCTGGGGGATGATGGCCTGATCGGGTGGGCTGGCCTGTCCCGCCCCGCGGATGGTTCACACTGGGACGCCAACCGGCGCCGTGAGATAGCAGGCGAGTTCGTCCGCATGGCCGGCTTCCTCACACAAAGCCAGCAAGCGGCCGTCGCGGACTCGCTGGAACCGGCAATACAGGTGTTCGGGGAGGCTCTCGCCTGCGGGCTGGTAGCGGTGGACAGCAAAGCGCGCATCATTTTCATTAATCCAGTGGCGGCCCGCCTGCTGGACCTTCAGCCGGATATCGGCCCGGGAAGCGAGATCGAAGCCCTTGGCACCACGATGGCCGACATGGTCTACCGGGCGCTGGCAGGTGAGAGGGTCGAACGCAGGTTCAATGTCCCTGGCCGACCGCAGATTCTCATTCTGGCGCAGGTACTGCCGGTAGTGCGTTCGGGACGCCGTATGGCCGTTGCTGTACTTCGCGAGATAATCCCCGAGGTGCCATCTGAAGAATCTCCCACGCCAGAGGGGGGCCCCAAGGAGGTTGTCGACGAAGACATCGTATGGGAGCAGGTGGCCGAAGGGCTCGCCCATCAGATCCGCAATCCGCTGGTGGCCATCAAGACTTTCGCCCAGCTCCTGCCGGAACGCTATCAGGACCCGGACTTCCGCACGGAGTTTGGCGTACTGGTCAACCGGGAAGTCGAACGGCTCAACGGCCTTCTCAACAGCATCGCCGCTCTGGGCCGCCCGCTGCAACCGAACCGGCGGCCGGTAGATATCCATATGCTGATAAAGCGCGGGCTGAACATGGCCCTGGTTCGCAACAAGCGGGCACCCCTCAAGAAAATCGAAGTCCACGTGCCGGATCATCTGCCGCGTATACCGGCGGACGAGGAAATGCTCACCGAGGCCTTCGTTCAACTGTTCACCAATGCTATCGAAGCCGCGACGCAGAGAAAGATGCCGCGCATAAGCGTCAGCGTGCAGGTGTGTGCCCCCCCGGACAGTGGATTGATTGGCATACAGATCGAAGACAACGGGCCCGGAATACCGGAAGACGTCCGCAAGTTTCTGTTCTCGCCGTTCTGTGGCACCAAGGCCCACGGGCTGGGATTCGGGCTGTGCATCGCCCGGCGTGCGATACGTGCCCACGGCGGCACTATAGAAATTGCCAGTTCCCGCGCCGGCACCCAGGTCTTCGTGAAACTTCCCTTTGGAGCCCAGAAGCCTGAAACACCCAGCACCCAGCGGAGGTCGCAACGAAATGAAGAACAAGCACCTGCTGATCGTGGATGACGAGGCCAGCACGCGCGAGTCGCTGCGGATGGTCTTCGAAAAGGATTATGCCGTATCGCTGGCCACGAGTGCCGCCGAAGCCCGACAAATAGTGGCCCGAAGCAATATCGACCTGGTTCTGCTGGACATAATCATGCCAGATGTCGACGGCATCACGTTCCTTCACGAACTCCACACCGAATACCCCGACCTCCCGGTGGTGATGATAAGCGCCGCTTCATCCGTAAAGCGGGTGGTGGAAGCCATGAAGGAGGGTGCCTGGGATTATGTGACCAAGCCTTTCGATGTGGCCGAACTGCGCCACATCGTCTCGCGGGCCCTCGAAAACTCCCGGCTCAGGAGAAAACTGCATGAACTACAATGTGAAGTGGCCGAGGAGTTCCCCGTAGACCGCATAGTAGGGAATGCGCCTTTGTTTGCCCAGGCTCTCCAGGTTGTCCGCAAGGCCGCCTCAACCGATTCCACCATCCTGATCATCGGTGAAAGCGGTACGGGGAAGGAATTGATCGCTCGTTTGGTTCACCGGCTGAGTCCCAGACGGGATGAACCGTTCGTCCCGGTGCATTGCGGGGCGATTCCGGAACAGCTGATGGAAAGCGAACTGTTCGGCTACGAAAAAGGCGCTTTCACCGGCGCCGACCGCCGCAAGCCCGGTCGTTTTGATATGGCCGGATCGGGAACCATCTTTTTCGACGAGATAAGTGAAACGCCGCATTCCGCACAGGTAAAGCTGCTCCGTGTACTGCAGGAGCGGGAGTTCGTCCGGGTAGGTGGCTCAGAGGTGGTCCGGACCGACGCGCGCATAGTCGCCGCAACCGCACAGAATCTTGAGAAACTGGTCGAGCAAGGCCGCTTCCGACGGGACCTCTTCTACCGGCTGAGCGTGGTGCCGGTGCGTCTGCCTCCCCTCCGCAATCGGCGGGAGGATATTCCCCTGCTGGCACAGTACTTCCTGAACTACTTCGGCCGCAAGGTCGGTTCCCGCCTAAGCAGTATCGACCGCGACGCCATGCGCCTGCTCCTGCGCTATGACTGGCCCGGCAACATCCGGGAACTACGCAACCTCATCGAGCGAATGGCCGTACTGCACCGTGACCAGGATATGTTGCAGCCGGAGTTTCTACCGGAAGAATTCCATGTCCAGAACCTGTTTGCCCCCCTGCACGCCGGAACCTTCACACTGGAGGAGGCAGTCAACGACTTCGAGCGTCATCTGGTGATCGACGCTCTCAAGAAAGCCGGCGGAGTGCAAACGCGCGCGGCTGAGCTGCTGGGAACAACCCGCCGCATACTGAAGTACCGGATCGAGAAACTCAACATCCAACCGCAGGACTTCCGCCCCACCGTATCGTCTCCCCAGAAGGAGCGTCCCTGACACCCCCCCTGTCAGATCCCCCCTTCTATGAAGCCTCGAGCCGTGGCAAAAGCCCTGTCCAGATCTTCTCCGCGATCCAGTGAGGCCACGAGCACCGCCGGCACGCGGCTGCGTCGCTTCAGCGCCGGCATCAGACGCTGCAGTGTATTCCGAATTTCCCGGCGATTCCGCCAGCCATCCAGGATCAGGCGGGCAAAGGTTTCCTCCGTAAAGCGGGAAAAGCCGAGACAGTATGCGGACAATTCCAAGGTCTCCATGAAATGGGCGAGCTTTGGCTGATACTCCAGCGCCACCACCGGGGTCAGCTCGCCGGCCGCCATGATGGCACAATGCAGACGCATCGCACAGACCATGTCCACTCGTCCAAGGACCCCCTTGACCACGTAGTGGTCGTAATCGGCATTACTCAGCAACGCCCGCCTGTTCGGCAGCCGCACCATTGACATAAGGCGGCGGGTCACTTCCACATCCATGTACTGCGTGCAAACGAACACCACGTCCGCCCCGATCTCTTCCAGCGCACGGTTCAAGCCTGCCGCATAGATGTCCAGAACCTTCTCGCCCAGCTGTAGAGACCCTTCCGCCCAACTGTCGAAGTATCGGTTGATATTCACCGCCAGAATCGGACGATCGCGATTCAGTCCCCTTTCCTCCATCACTCGCTCGACCACTTCCGCAGGAGCCGGACACACGTCCAGCGCCGCGTCAGCTCCCAAAAGCACCCGGCTGTTCTGCACACCCAGCTCCTCCATGATTCGCAGGGATGCCCGGTCACGCACGGTTACGAAGTCCATCAATTCCAGCAATCCTCTCAGCATGCGCCGCCCGGCTCGCGTCGAGACCGGCCCCACACCGATATCATAGCACCCCAAGAGCTTCCCGCGGCGCTTGACCGCCGGCAGCATCGCGTACAGCGACGACATGAAATTGAAAAGCGGATTATATAATTCCCGATCAAACAGAATCGCATCGAATACCAGCGTCAGGTCGGTCCGCATCATCGAACGCCAGGTGGGCAGCCCCAGCATTTTCAGCGACAGGTGCCAAGGCATCATGGATACCGGACGGGTGCGATTGGGATAATGTTTCCGGATATAGGAAGGGCGAATGGTCGGTATCTCATACAGCACCCTGCGCCCGCAGGCCTCATCTATCGCCGCCATAAGGCCGGCGAGCAAGGCGGCATCGCCGGCATTGCGGCCCGAGGAACTGCCCAGCAGCGTTAGGCTGCCAATCACTGCACCGCTCCGCTTGACCGGTTCGTTTCCGGCCCAGTGGCTCGTTTACGTCTGGCAAGCCGCAGAAGCCGTAAGGCCACCTCCCCCGCACCAGGACGCTCACCCACCACACCTACTCCACCGGAGACCTCCAGCAAACCACGACGCAGCGATGTCACCGGCTGACAGGGATCAAACCCGGTAGGGACATGCGTGGCCGGGCTTCCTACGTATCTCTCCTCGCCGGGTAAGGGAAGCGAATCAGACCCTGCGGCCACCACGTATCCCGCCCCCCGTGCCAGTTTCAGTAGTCCGGGAAGCGGACTGCTCCGGGGTAACAAGGAGCTTACCGAAAGAACAAACTTCCCCGGGATATAGGCGTCGATCAGGTTGCGGATCTGTCGCCCGCGCCGGAATGTCCACTTGCCGGGAGACCATGGCAGCACGGGAATCCCCCCCCTCTCGCGGATAGCGTTGAGCAGATAGTCAACAGCGTGTCCCGACGGGAGATCGCTTTCCGTGCCTACTTCCAGTATTTCCAGAGCCTCATAGGTGACCATCTGCCTGCCCGGAATCAGCAGCAGCTCGCCGCCCGAGGGGGAAGATACCCTGGCCGCACCCTCCTGATGTTCCTCCACCGAATAGCCGCCTCCTTCCAGGGAAACCTGTATCCGCTCCACCATGCCGCTGAAACTGCCCTTACCGGTAGTCAGCACACACAGCACCCCGCACCAGTCATCCTCCTCTCCGGTGCGGTGGGCCGCCTCCTGCAGGTTCTGCATGGCCGCCTCTATCCATCGAGGGATGGCGAAACAATCATACAAGTGAACATGAATGTCCGCGAGGACCCGCATCCCGAAAACTCCTCTGCCATAATCAGGCCCTTATTGCCCCGTGAGATGCGGCTTGGCAAGAAATAATGAGCCGACTTTCTTCTTTTCCCCATACGTCCACTCCACTAGTCTCCTGGCGCAAGTCGCGATGCACGCAAACGACGTACAACCAAGACCGGAAATCAATCTGGTAACGGGGGCCAGTGGATTCGTGGGCAGCGCCCTGGTGGACTACTTGCACAGATTGGGGCGCCCTGTGCGGGCGATGGTACGTAATCCGGCCGCCGTGCCGCCGCTGCGGGCCAGGGGTATCCCTGTCACCGTGGCGGACCTGCACGACTATCAGTCCTTGCTCAAGGCGGTACAAGGTGTCGATTACATCTACCATATCGCTGCTCTTTTCCGCCAAGCAGGCCTTCCCGAGCGCGAATTCTACGAGGTAAACGCGGAGGGGACACGCCGACTTCTGGAGGCCGCCGTAGCCGGGGGAGTCAGGCGCGTGGTTCACTGCTCCACCGTGGGAGTCCTGGGACACATAAACAATCCGCCGGCCGATGAAGAGGCCCCTTATAATCCCGGCGATGTCTACCAGCGCAGCAAGATGCAAGGTGAAAAGATCGCCCTGCAATATTTCCGCAGCGGAAAAATTGCGGGAGTAGTGATCCGTCCGGCGATGATCTACGGACCGGGTGACCGGAGAACCCTGAAACTCTTCCGCATGATCGCCCGGCGCAGGTTCTTCTACGTGGGATCAGGGGAGCTGGAGGTACACTTCGTCGATGTGCGGGACTTGGTCCGGGCTTTCGTAATGGCCATGGATCGTGAGGAAATCTCCGGCGAAGTATATATCATTGCGGGGGAACGCGCCCTGCCCCTGCGCGAAATGGTGGAAATTGTCGCCCGCGAACTGGGGGTGGCCCCGCCGCGATGGCACCTTCCTGTACGTCCCCTGCAATGGCTCGGCAGTATCTGCGAAAGCGTCTGTATCCCTCTGCACATCCAGCCGCCCATCTTTCGCCGCCGCGTAGACTTTTTTACCAAACGCCGCTCATTCGACACCTCCAAGGCCGCGCGCGAGCTAGGGTATTCTCCCGCCAAGTCGGTTGAAGAGGAAGTCGCGGAAATCATTGCGTGGTACCGGCAACATGGCTGGCTGTAAATGCCCGCTAGCGGAAATCTCCGGTGGCGGCACCAACCCGCAGGAACTTACGCTCATCTCCGAATTCCAACCATACTCCCCGGTTGCCAACCAAAAGAACCCGTACACCCTCGACCATATCACCGCCGCCGACAATCCGACCGTTGACGATCGCCGCCGACGCTCCGCCCGCCTGGCGGATGATACCGGACACCTGCAACGGCGGCCACACAGGCGACCTTCGGGATGGAACCGGCTGTACCGGCTCCCCGGATACCGCTTGTGGTTCTTGCACAGCGACCGGAGGTTTCCGGGAGGCTGCTTCCGGGAGTGCCTGGCGGGCTGCAACTGCGGCAGTCGCCGCAGAGGCAGGATCACCTTCAGGAGATGTGCGGGTCCGCCCCGATGTCGATTTCGCTTCCCCCGCGGACAGATCCGGAGCCACCGGCGCCGCCTGTCGCCCCGCCGGCTCTGCAGGTGCAGGCTCCGCTGGCGGCGCCGCGGAAGAACCCTTCGGATGAACCGCCTCCGCCAGAGTCCCGGATATCGCCTCTAGCGGTTCCTCCTTCACCGGCTTCGAGACCACCGCCGCTTTTCCGGAGCCCAGACGCGGCAAGGCACGCACAATGAACAGGAGCAATCCCACTGCACTGGCCGATACTACAAGCACCAGGATCAGAACCGACAGGAGCGCGAGCCACTCTTTACGGGATGAATCCGTGGCAGCAACTACGGGCTCAGACGGAGCTTCCGTCCGATCTCCCGGAGACTCAGGCGGTCGGCCGCCATCCGCTTCCCGGCGCCGTAAGGCCTCCTGGATCAGACTCATCTCACCAGTTCCAAGTGCTGCAGGCTGCGCTTGACTTCTCTCAATCCGACGAGGAGCGACCTGTTCACGAACCCCGCCAACATTGCGTGGTCTGCGATGGTGTTGATCAGGCGCGGTATGCCGCCGGAATACCGGTGGACCAGCCTTATTGCCCGTCGCTCGAAAACCACCCGGGAATCCGCCCCAGCCACTCTTAACCGGTGCGCGATGTAGCTGGCGGTTTCTTCTTCGGTCAGCGGTCCGAGGTGAGCCCGTACGATAACCCGCTGGCGCAGTTGCCGAAGATCCGGTGAGGCCAGCTTCCTTTCCAGCTCAGGCTGTCCCACGAGCACAATCTGCATCAGCTTATGCTGATCGGTCTCCAGGTTGTTGAGCAGTCGGATCTGTTCAAGCACCGTGGGTGCAAGATCCTGAGCCTCATCTATAATGAGCGCCACGTTGTTTCCAGTCGCGAGCTGTTCCAGGAGAAAGGCATTAAGCTGATTGATCTGACTCAAACGGTCACGGCTCCGGGGCACCAGCCCGAAATCCTGAAGAATCGCCCGCAATAACTGGGTTTCGGTCATGGCAGGATTCAGGATCAGAGCGGTACGGGTGTTGGACGGCAAATCGGCCAGCGCTGCCCGACACAGGGTGGTTTTCCCCGACCCGACTTCCCCGGTCAGCTGGATGAATCCGCGTCGGGTCTCGATGCCGTACAGCAAATGGTCGTACGCCTCGCGATGGCTGGAGGAAAAGAAGAGAAAACGCGGGTCAGGAGTTATATTGAAAGGCGGCTCGCTCAACCCATAGAAATCGAGGTACATCTGCCCATCCGTCTATCCCATCTCATACTCACAGATCTGGTCGGCGTCAACGGTAAGTTCTGTCCCGGCATGGCGGTCAGCGGTGCCCAGCAGCGTAATGCGGATGAGGATGGTCTTTCTGTTGGCCGTGACGGCTATGTCCTCGGGAACATACCTGCTTGGCCGGGAAGATCTCCCGCCAAGCGGACTCAACCCATTCCCGGTTCAACCGCCCGGCCCGCAGGGCCGCCACGCGCTCCTGGAGTGCGTGATTCCCGGGAAACATCTCTAAGCTCCGCTCAAAGACCTTCAGCGCCTGATGCACGTCGCCATCCAACTCGTACAGGAACCCTCGGTATGACAGCATTCGCGCAAGCTCGAGCCGGATTTCCCGGTCGGCCGGATCGTGTTCGCCGGGCCAGAGGCGCATTCCCGCATCCAGCATGCGCGCGGCGGAATCCTTATCCTGGAGCATCATGTGGAGGCGCGCCGCCTCGGCATACAGCCGGAATTCTTTCGGGTTGTGCCGGATGGCTTGCCCCATCACCCGCAATGCGAGATCGGGTCTCCCGCAATCGGTCGCCAGCGAGTAGGCCGCCACCAAGTAGGCCTCCACATTATGGGGATCGGCCAGTGTGGCCAAGCGCAGCCACGGTAAGATCTCCCGTACCTGCCGCCCATGAATATGCACATGCCGCTCCGGTGAGATGGCGCTACGCCACTTCTGGAAAAGGTCCCCAAATGCCCTCGGGCCCTTGTGAGGCACACCGCAATGGAAGTACATGTCCGCCATCTCATAAAAAGACCCGCTCAGTGCCTTCCGGCTGCCCGAAAGCAGGTAGTCCAGAATGCCCTCTTCGCCCCGCCGCAGGGAATAGAGATAGTCATCCAGCGAGCAGAGGGTCGCAAACGCCGCCACCCATAATGCCGCCACTGCGAGCACCGGCAAAGACTGCATCCGCAGGCACCGCGGCACCCGCGCTACAGCAGCTCGCTGCGCCGGAACATCTTGTGCCGGTAACTGAGCCATGCCACCACCAGGAGCAGTGCCGCCAGCAGGGCCGCGTACGCCGCAATTCTTGCAAAGATTGTCCAGTCCACCGGACCCCAGTCATGGACAAGTCGTCGCCGCATATCAAAGAGTTCGAAATGCGGCAACAGATAGTAAAGCAGCAACATAGCATCCATCCGCAACCCCGAAGCATACATGGCCAGCGTTGGCACCTGTGGCAACATCCAGATGCTACCACCGATAATCACCAGTGCCATGGTCACCACCGCCCCGTACGTTAGCCGAGTTGAGAATGCCAGCGCCAATGCGGACATCACGGCCAGAGCGCAGACGTGTAATGTCCAGCACTGCAGCAGCGTCAGCCAATCCGGGGACCACTCCCTGAGCACGGCTACCGCGGTAACCAGCAGATAGAACACCGCCGTTGCAGCTGCGCACGCCAGCCAGCCCCCCAGCCACTTACCGACTATCAACTGTCCCCGGCTTATCGGTTTGGCCAGCAAAGGGAATACGGTCCCGTCCCGTTCTTCCGCAGGCAACTGTCGCCCCACCAGAAACACGGCAAGAACTGAAGAGGCGATCCAAGCCATCAGCAGGCCGCTGTCTACAAGATAACGCGGCGTTGATCCCAATCCGAATACGTCGGCGGTCAATAGCATGAACAACAGTGCTGCCAATATAATCGCTAACACGTAGAAATCTTTCCGCCGGATCATCTCCAGCCACACTATGCGCGCTATGGTAAGCACTCTTCTCACGATCCCGCGGCCTCTCTGGCCCACGAGGCCCCGACCACTTCCACGAAGTACTGCTCCAGACGTTTACCCGCGGGCATCAGTTCCTCAATGCGGCCTTCTGCCACCACCCTGCCAGCGGTGAGTATCACCACCCGATCAGAAACCAGCTCCACCTCCGACAACTCATGAGAAGAGAAGAACACCGTCTTTCCTCGGGTTCTCAGATCCCCGATCATGCGCCTGATCTCCAGGCGGCCCAGCGGATCGAGCCCGCTGGTCGGCTCGTCAAGGATCACCAGATCCGGATCGTTGATCAGCGCCTGCCCTATTCCTATCCGCTGGAGCATACCTCGGGAATATGAAGCTATCTTGCGGTCCGCCGCCTCCCCCAAGCCGGTGAATTCAAGCATGCGTTCTACCGCATCACGCAAGGAACTACCTTTTAGCCCAAAGAGCCGGCCGGAGTAGGTCAGCAGTTCCCTGCCGGTCAGAAAGCGGTAGAGCTGCGGATGCTCCGGCAGGTATCCTATCCTCTGGCGTGCAATGGACTGCCGTACATCCCTATCGAACACCCGGGCCTCGCCTCGAGTGGGCTCAATGAATCCCAATAGCACATGGATAACGGTGGTCTTTCCCGCACCGTTGGGGCCCAGGAACCCGACCACTTCATTCTCCTCAACGGACAAATCCACCCCCCGCACGGCATGTACCGCTCGGCGGCGCCAAGCGCGGAAGATCACCTCCAGCCCCTTTATTTCCAAGGCCTTCATCTGTCCTGTTCGGAACGGACCACAACGCCTTCCCGCTTGTTCATTCGGGAAGCCCAGGATACCCCACACCCAGAAGACTCGAAATTGCGGCGTGAAACCGGCGGTGCTGCGTGTCAGCCCATTTTTCAAGTGCACGGACCCTGTCACGCAGTTTCTTCAGATCAGGGTTCCCCGGTGCCCCCCGGGACCTCCGCCGCTTGACCGACTCCCGCACATCCGTTCCTCCCAGTTGCGCCAGTCTTGCTTTCACCGACCGGTAGGCATCCCGGAAGGGAATCCCTTCCACCGCTAGATCCGCAGCCGCGTCAGCCGCAAACACCGTGGGATCAAACGCATCCTCCATCGCCTTGGTGTCCAGCCTCATTTCATCGATCACCAGCCTCATGATGTGTAGGCTGGCTTCAACCGTCCGGAGCGAATCCATCAGCAGGGGCTTGATCTCCTGCAGATCCCGCTGGTATCCCGAGGGCAACCCGCGCACAATCTCAGCCGCCGCCTGGCCTGCAGCCAGCACCACCGCCGAGCGGGCACGTACCAGCTCCAGGACATCCGGGTTGTGCTTCTGAGGCATGATACTGCTGCCGGTACACAAGTCCTCCGGGAGAACCACGTAGCCGAATTCCGGTGCCGCGAAGATGATCAGATCCGTCGCCAGTCCTGACAAAGTAAGCATCGTCCTTCCCAATGCCGAGATAAGTCTCGCTTCAAGCTTGGCTCTGCCGGTCACCGCGTACGTCACGTTCACTACCGGTCCGCGGAATCCCAGAATTTCGGCCTCATAGTCGCGGTCTATCGGCAGGGGAACCCCGTATCCGGCGCCAGCTCCCAGCGGACAACGGTCAGCAGCCCGGTAGATGTCGGTAAGCTCCTGGGCATCGTCCAGCAGGCCCTCAGAAAACGACGCCAGCCACACCGCGACGGTTGACGGCATGGCACGCTGCATGTGAGTCCTCCCCACCATCGGTGTCGTACGGTATCGCGATGCCGAACCAAGCAGGCTTCCGACAGTTGCGTTCAACTGCCGGACCACCTCTGGAATCCGGTCCTTGATATACAATCGCAGAGCAACCGCCACTTGGTCATTTCGACTCCGACCGAGATGAACCTTGCGCCCGACTTCACCCAGGCGCGCACTCAGCTCCCTCTCCACTGCGAGATGCACGTCCTGATCGCTGCGTCGTATCCGGAACGTCCCCCGGCGGGACCGTCGCATGAGGCACACCAGCTCACTGATGAGCCGCTTTTCCTCCGCGGGCGTAAATACAGGACCGGGCGACCTCAGGCGAGCCAGGGCCCGCACGTGAGCGGCCGTGCCGATACAATCATATTCCAGCAGCTCCCGGTCGCAGAGAAGGTCTTCGGCCGCGGTATACTCCAGAACCCTCTGGGAAACGTTTCCTACCAGTGTGGTGCGGCGGCGTCTCCGGCTCATTTCATGAGACTCCCGGTGCCCGGGGCAAAGAAAAAAATCGCATGTTCAGTGTTTATCTCCTGGGGGACGCCAAGTCAAGCGGCATGCCTTGGAGTGCATTGCGGGAATCCACTATCCGGCGCTCCCGGTCTCAGGAGCCGTCCGATTTCGAGGTCGACCCGGGACCAGTTGCTGCCATTTCATCCGCATAGGCCATGATTCTTTTCAGCGCTTCGGGCGAGAATTCCGCATGATCGAGAAACCTTTGGATAATGCGGTTCATCCTCTGGGCTTCGCGGACCACTTGACTGTAAAGGACACTGCGGTTCTGCCGGAGCAGGAGCCGGCTGTGTTCGTCACCGGAGTCGGCGCTTCTCTCCAGACGGTCGAGCAGCTCAAGGGACCCGGCCACTGCCGTCAGAGGATTACGGATCTCGTGTGCGATCTCCGTGGCCATCTCGGCGGCTGCCTGAATCCGCTCTGCCATGCGGGCCTTGGTCTGCAGGTCAAGTAGCCGGGTGACGTCGGAAAACACGATCAGGTACCCGGAGGGCGAGTCTCCACAGCCTCCGTTGAGAACCCTGTAGATCTCCGATCCCGCAGGGAAACGGATGCGGCTGACCTCGAAGCGCGCATCGAACCGGCTTCCGTCCGTCCGCTTGAATTTCGCTGGTCGATCGCCTTGCCGCGTTTCGAGCCTGGCGATATCCAGCTCGCCATTCATGAACTCGCGGATATCGTGTCCTAGCAAATCGCCTTCTCCTCCACGTAACAGCTCGCACGCAGTCGGGTTGACCATGTATATCCTTCCGCGGGTGTCTATCAGGAGGAGGCCCACTCCCACCTTCTGGAAAACGGTATCTATCAGGTCGCGATATCTTTCGACGCGTGCATCAGCGAAGCGAAGACGACGTGACAGATAGGCACCGGCCATGCCGAAGAAGAGGAATACAAAACCCCGCATGCCCAGAGTTTCACCAATGGACGCCCAGTCGTAGCTCGGAGAATTTCCGCCGGCGTCGGGCAGCAGTCCGCTGCTTACCAGGACAACTACCAATGCGTACGCAAGAATCCCTAAGAGGGATATTTCCAGAGCCATGGTAGGACCGGCGAGTATACCGGAAGAGAGGAACACCAGGGGATATAACATCGCCAGCTCGCTCCGCGGGCCGCCGGTAAAATAGACCAAGCCCGTCACCAGCAGGATGTCCACCACGCACTGCAAGGGGACCACCTGTCGTCCGCGGCTGACATCCTTGATCCAAAGTGCGTATGGAATCGTGGCGATGTATCCGAAGGCCACCAGCGCATAGAACGCCACGCTATCCATGTGCATAAAGAACGAAAGCACAACCACCGCCGCCGAAATGATCGCCACCCGGATAAACACGACCACCACCAGTTCCCGCCAGCTCAAGATCCTCGGCTGTCCGTCTCCGGTTCTGACGACGGCGTCCACCTTTCCTCCCCCGGCGGTCAGAAAGCGACAATCTCATGCATCTTGAAGATCGGCAGATACATGCACAGCACCACGCCGCCCACCGTCACGCCCAGAAAAACGATGAGCAGCGGCTCGATCAGCGAAGTCAGCGCCGCCAAAGTCGCCTCAACCTCCGATTCATAAAACTCGGCTATCTTCTGAAGCATCTCGTCCACCTTGCCCGTCTGTTCGCCGGCCTCCAGCATGTGAATCAGCATGCGGGGATAGTTGGGATCCTGTCCCAGAGTCTTGGACAGAGGCTCACCTCGCTCCACGTCGTCGCGTCCCTTCATTACCGAGCGCGCCAGCACCCGATTGCCCACTGCGTAGGCCACGATATCCAACGCATGCAAGATCGGCACCCCGCTGCGCATCAGCTGGGCGAAAGTCGAGGCGAAACGGGCCAATGCAGCCTTCTTGTTGAGTTCGCCGAATACCGGCAATCGGAGCATGAAAGAATCCCACAGATAGGCTCCCGTGTCCGTCCTCTTGAACTTCCCGAAGCCGATTACGAACATTACCAGCCCGGCCGTCACGGCGAGTGAGTAATGCCGCACCGTGAAGCTGATGTTAACCAGCATCTGCGTGGGACCCGGCAGTTTCGCTCCGAAGTCCGCGTAGATCTCCGCGAATCGTGGCACCACGAAAATAATCAATCCCGCGGTGATCATCGAGACCACACCCATCACGATTACCGGATAGGTCATCGCCGAAATCACTTCCCGCCGAAGCTTTGCCCGCTCCTCAAGATACTGCGCCAGCCGCGCTGCGGTTTCCGCCAGTAGACCACCGGTTTCCCCTGCCCGCATCATGCTGACGTAGAGCTGGTCGAAAATGTCCGGATAGACTGCCAGCGCCTCGGAAAACGACTTGCCGCCCTCGATCTCGGTACGCACACCCTCGATCACGCTTCTGAAGGTCTTGTTGGTGCTCTGTTCCTCCAGAGCGTGAAGGGTCTTCACCACCGGCATACCCGAACCGAGCATGGCTGACATCTGCCGGGTGAAAATGGGCAGCTCTTTCAGTCGGATCTTGCGCGCACCCGGCACCCGGCGTCGCCTTGTTCCGGCCTTACCTGCCGCTACGCCAGATACCGCCCGGGCCGCCTGCGCCTGTGCCATCGCCGCCATGATCCCTGCTCCTCCTCTTGTCGCTTGATTCTCCGGTTAGCCTTCTCCACCGGTCACCCGCATAGCCTCCTCTATGCTGGTCACCCCTTCCTTGACTCTCTGGAGCCCCGCATTCCTCAAGGTTACCATTCCCTCCTGGATGGCCTTTTCCCGGATCGCTGCCGAGTCCGCGTTCCGCAGTACCAAGTCGCGAACCGCATCGCTCATCAATAGTATCTCCATCAGTGCGCCACGTCCCTTGAAGCCGACACTGTTGCACTTCGGACATCCCACCGGTTCATAGAAGGTCGCCCCGGCGAATTCCTCGGGATCCAAACGATTCACCCGGAGTACGTCGACCGGAATTTCCCTCTCCCTCTTGCATGCCGGGCACAGTTTACGAAACAGGCGCTGCGCCTGTGCCATGATCACCGCCGAGGCGATCATGAAAGGTTCAATGCCCATGTAAAGCATCCGCGCCACCGCGCCGGATGCATCATTGGTATGCAGGGTGCTGAGCACGAGGTGTCCGGTGAGCGCGGCCTGGATCGCAATCTGCGCCGTCTCGCTGTCACGGATCTCGCCCACCATGACGATATCCGGGTCCTGGCGCAGGATCGAACGCAACGCCGAGGCGAATGTCAGACCCACGGAGGCGTGAGTCTGGACTTGGTTGATACCTGCCAGCTGGTATTCAACCGGGTCCTCAACCGTGATGATGTTCACCCCCGGATGGTTCAATTCTTGCAGACACGAATACAGCGTGGTCGTCTTGCCGCTTCCCGTCGGACCGGTCACCAGGATCATGCCGTGCGGCTGCTTAATGGCATACATGAGACGCTCGTAAGCCAGCTGGTCCAGCCCCAGTGCCGCCACGTTGGGTGCCAGCGCCGACTTGTCCAGGATGCGCATGACAATCTTCTCCCCGTGAATGGTGGGCAGAACACTCAGACGAATATCCGCCTCCTTGCCCAGAGCCCGGATCTTGAAGCGTCCGTCCTGGGGTACCCGGCGCTCCGCAATATCCAGGTTTCCCATGATTTTGATGCGGGAGGTGATCGCTCCTTGAAGCTGCTTGGGCGGACTAGGGCTTTCGTAGAGAACGCCGTCAACCCGATACCGCAAGCGCAGCGACTTTTCCAACGGTTCAATGTGGATGTCGCTTGCTCGCTTACGGATTCCCTCCACCAGTATGGAGTTGACGATGCGGATCACCGGGGCGTCCTCGGCCTTCTGCAGCATTTCATCCAGGCTCATATCCTCCTGTTGCTCCTGCCCCAGTTCAACGTCATCGGCGTCCTCGACATCCTTGAGAATCTCCTCCAGACCTTCGGTGGAGTCCTGGACAAAGCGCTGAAGGTTTTCGGCCACCTGGGTCTCCGGAGCTACCATGGGCACGATCTGCAGGCCGGTGATCGCGTGGAGCTCATCCACCACCACAACGTCAAAGGGATCGCCCAAGGCGATCATAAGCCGATCCTTCACCCGCATGATGGGTATGACCATGTGCATGCTCATGGTCTCCGTGGGCAAGATGTTGAGCAGTTCTTCGTCCAGCGAAAAATGGCGCAGGTTTATAGGCGGCATGTCCAAATATTCGGCAAGGGCGGCGGCCATTTCCTCTGGCTCCACAACCCCCTTCTCCACCAGCCGCTTCTCCAGTCGCTCGCCGGCCGTCGCCGCCTTCCGGCGCGCCTCTTCAATGTCGTCTGGACTGGCCGCGCCCCGGCGCACCAGGATGTCCAGCAGCCGGTTCTCTGTGCCTACCTTCGCCATTGCTCTTACCCTGCGGTTCGGATGAACAAGCAGAATCGGTGCCAGACTACTCCCTCCCCGACGCCGGCATTCGGCCCAAGGCGTATCTGCCTGCAAACGCAACAGATAGGTCACAAGGCGTCCCCGGGAACCACGGCTGTATTCTTTGCGGTGCGAAAATACCGGAACAACCGCCCGCCCCGCACGGAATTTTCGTATGCACACTCGACCGGCAGCCCGCAACCCGCTAAACTAGCGGTATTGACCGGATGGCGATGGTGGCCGGATCTGACCAAAAGCCGGAAAAGGAATCCGAGGTTTGGAACGCGATCGCGGCCTTCGAGCAAATCCTCGAAGCCATGCCCGATGACCGCGTGGCTCTCGAGTCTCTGTACGAAGCCTATCTGAAGATCGGGGACCAATCTTCGGCCCATAAGTACCTTCTGCGCCTCGCGCGGGTGGTAATCAGCGAAAGAGACGAGAAAGCCGCCCAAGAGCTGCTCAGCCGCCTCCAAAACTCGGGACCCCCAGACAAGGAAAGCGCAGTCCTGATCAAAGAACTTTCGGAACTGGTCAGCAAAAAGGAAGTGCCTCCGGCCCCCCCCCACACCCCAGCCCGGCACAAGCCGGTGGGTATAACCGCGGAACTCTCTCTCGCCTGGAAACTCCTCGAGGCGGGACATATCCAGCAGGACGAATATGATACAATTGTCAAGGATCTCTCCGAAAATTCCGCGAAGCATCTGAACACGCCGGTGACCGTCCTCCACGTTCTGGAAGACCGGCAGTTCCGCCACGCCAATAGCATCTTGGCGTTCCTTTCACGGGATAGCGGATTGCCCGTCATACCTCTCTCCCGTTTCGAAATCCCCCCCGAATGTTTCCGGCTGCTTCCGAACGAAATAATGGAACACCGCGGGGCAATCGTATTCGACACGATGGGTCGTGACGTTCTTGTGGCGATCCTCAATCCGTACGATGCGGAGCTCCAGCGCGAAGTCGAGGAAGCCACCCAGCGCAAATGCCACTTCTTTCTCACCCCCGCAGCCGAATACGATGCCGCGCTCGCTGATATCCGCGCGAAAATAGCAGCCGAGAACGAAGGGAAGAAATAATTCGCCCTGCCCGCAGCCGCATTCCCGGCCGCTCAGGTCCCACTGCCCAGTATCCGAGCCGTCACGTCAGCCAGCAGCTCGTGACGATACAGCCGGGTGATCATCCGTACGTCGAGTGCGTGACCGGCCTTGTACGAAGTTATTGCGCCGACGAATCGCCCGCGATCCACCAGCGCGACCGCGGCCAGAAGGTCAAGTGCGGCACGGTGCCACACCGGTTCCAGATACTTGTCACCGTGTGGTAGCCGGGGCTGGTTCACGTAGCGTCTCCGGCCCACCACCAGGATGTTTTCGTGGGTATAGCCCAGATTGCGGATATCCGCAAAGATCCGACCTATGGTCTGGCAGTACAGCTTCTTCGCCGCCGTGGTATTGGTACGGGCCACCGCCGCCCGTTCGAATAGTGCCCGCGACAAGGCAAAACGCACGCGCTGCCGCCCGATAGCGTTCTCAAAATGGATCGCACAATCAACTGTCAGAAAAGGATCGCACCCCTGCCAGGGTTCGAATACAAGAAACGCACCGGAAGGGGAAATCACGCTCACCTTCTCCTTGACCGTCACATAGCGGGGAAGTTCCGACAGCCGACGGATGCCGGCGGAAGTCACTGCATCTACCAGTCTCCGGCTACCCTCCGCGAACAGAGGGGGATCTCCCGAATCCGTCAGTACGTTGAGGTCGTCGATACCAAGACCTACCTTAAGAGCGACAATATGCTCGACCATGCGGACATAATTGTGCGGCGGGCCGCTGCGCAGTACAATGTTGCTGACGATGCGGCCGGTAGTCCAGACGTTGCGCACGGAAACCTCCGTAGGAAGACAATCCGGCAGGTCCGCGCGATCAAACCACCATCCGCAGCGACTCGGCTCAAAACTCAAGTGCCGCAGCGCCCGACGAAAAAAGGTTCCGGGGCCGCTGACCCGGGCTGCCGAATTGATGGTCGTCCGGCCGTTGCGTGGCGCAGGATACGGTCCAGTGAGATCTTCGAAGTCCACCGGCTGATCGAGCCATTTCCCCAAAGCCTTCCGTCCCGCCTCGATGTTGCCCCAAAGGATCCTGCCGAAGAACTCACGCGCTTTCATTGGACGGCTTCTACCCTTATACGAAACCGGCGCAGGTTACAATACCGCCCTCCCGGAGGCAAACAAATTGGCCAGAAGAGATCCAACGGGGGAACGACGCTGCGGTTCAAGTCTCTGTGCCATGGAACCAGCTCACACTACGCATCACCTGTCTGCGAAGGAGACGTGTGTTGTCGTATCTTATCTACCATCTTGCGGTAGCACTCCGGACAGACACCATGCGTGAATTGTGCGTCAGTGCGGCCGGCCACAAAGAGATCCAGCTTTTCCCATTGTTCCGGATCCACCTCCACCTTCCCGCAGTAGCTGCACACTTTGAACATTCCTGCCAATATACGGCGATGCTGCAGGTAGGAATAGGCGATATTGATGAATCCCACCACGATGATAGCGGCTGTGAGAATCGAGGCCCCAAAGGGATCCGGGGAGCGGGGTGGGGCGCCGTAGATGAGATTGGGCAGATCCAGTATTTGGTTGACCCAGACCAGACAGATCAACATGAAGAAAATCGCCGCCTGCCAGAAGGCAACGTAATGCAACGGGCTGCTGCGCACCAGCCTCTGGTGTGTGTGCGGCATTGCCACCTGCCACTGCCCCAGCACAACCAGCATACTCCGGATCAACTGCGCGATAAAGCTTCATCTGATTTCCCGCCCGTGCCAACCGATCGGCCGGCGACCGCAAAGCCCACGTGGCACCGGACAATACTGCCGATCCCGGATACTGCGGCAGCCGTAACGATCTCCGGGGGAGGGAGTTGCCGGACTTGGTGGCGGAGGTGGGACTCGAACCCACGAC
>DTYT01000042.1 GCA_012961745.1 Kiritimatiellia bacterium
AGACCACCGCGCTCACAAGGACTGCCAGGCCTCGTCGCACCGCCACCACCCGTGCCGCCAGGAGCCGGTCCAGCCCCAGTGCGCACCCCAATGCCGCCGGTAACAGGAAGGGCAAGGAGTAGTACTCGTGGTCCGAGGCCACCATGGGGAAGACCACCACAGTGTAGAGCGTGACGCCGCCGCACAGGACCCAGAAGACCAGTGCGGCCCGCCGCGACTCCCGGCGGGCCAGGGCCGCTCCGCCGCCGTAGAGCGCCAGGAGCGCGCCGGGCACTGTGAAGACCAGGATCACGCTTCGCCGTATCAGCCGGTCCCACGCCCCGAGATCCAGTCGCTGCGCCGCGGTGCCGAAGAAGCGTTGCCGCAGGCTCTCGGCGGTCCACTTCATGGGATAAGCCAGGCTTTCCCGATAGGGTGCCTCCAGTTGAAGGCGCCACTGGTTGAACCACCACCCCAGCACCAGGGGCACCACGAACATGGACCCCAGAAGAGTGAGTCCCCTCAATCGCCGGCCTCCCCATTCGTGCAGGACGATTACCGCCGGCACCAGGATCAGGTAGAATCCATATGGAGCCTTCATCAGAAAGAAAAGTATCGCCGAGGCGGTGGCCGCTGCGTAGTCCCGGATTCTCTGCCGGCGCACGAATGCGGTGGCATGGTAAAGGAACGCGTGGCAGAAGAATATGATACAGAAGTCCGGATGGACCATGCGCGAGTACGGCACCCCCAACGGGAGCAGGGCGTAGGCCGCTGCGGTCAACCACGCCACCCGGCGCCCGAGCAGGAGGCGGATCGCCAGGAATGCGTACGCCACGGCGCCTGCAAAAAAGGCCAGGGTCACCAACCGCGCGGCCGCCAGCGACTCCCGACCCAACAGTTTCCACACCAGCGAGACGACGAACGGATAGACCGGGAACTCGGCCGCCTTGACATCCGCCGCTCCCCGAAACGGAGTCTTGGGATGCAGCAATTGCGGAGGGCTCTCCTGCCACATCCGGTAGGCCATGTAGGCGGTGTCCGCCTGCCGCCAGTCGGGCACGTCCAGCGGGCCGCCGAGCACGAGAAGCCTGGCACCAATGAACAACGCCATCAGCGCCCAGATCAACCTCCGGGTTTCCTCGCTCATCTCCGAAGCTTTCCCCGGCCTCGGTCGCAGCATCATCTTGTCCGTCAGTCGGCTGCTCTGTATTATTGAGGGCGTGCCGATGCCGAAGGATCAACACCACAGCCGCCACCGCGCGTTCGAGCAAATCGTACGGAATTTTCCACGCAATCCCGGCGAAGAGGAATATATCCGGCATTCACTGCCGCGGGCTTGGCAAACGCTTAGTGTACTGCCTCACTCGTCATCAAGTGGGCTGCTTGTAGACGTGGGCAGCATGAGAGGCATCTTTGCCCCCGCCTGCTCGATTACTGGAAATTCCGGGTACTTCGACTTCTTGTGAGAATCCTCTTCCCGCGCTCACCGCGCGTAAGGGAAGATGAGCTGGTGCTCTTGGCAAAAAAGCAACACTACACGCCATTGCAGGAATTGAGAAATCGCTTCCCTGCGCCGCCTTACCGGCATCTTTTGCCCAGCTGCCCGTCGCACCGTGACTTGCCCTGAAACCACCCGTACACACCGAGGGAGACGCTCCGGCAATCCCCGTGCCTGTCTTCCTCCACCTCGCATGGCGACGGCCGGGGCCGCAATCACCGCCGGCCCGCGCGCCGGACGTCACCCCTTAGGGGGCCGTCCTCTCCGCTTTCAATCACTTCCGAACAGTCCGCTGAAAAGCTCCACGTAACGCCCCGCAACCCGTGTCCAGTCCAGCTCTTCCGCCCTCTGCCGGGCGCGCCCGCCGAGACGGGCCAGTTCCTCCCGTTCCCGGCTCCAGCGCAGCAACTCCTCCACCCAGCGCTCCTCGTCCCTGTCCGGCAGCACTATCCCGCAGTCTTCCGGAACGTACTCGTCAACCGCCCCCACCCGATTGATCATGACCGGTGTTCCGCACGCCATGGCCTCCAGTACCGCGTTGTTGGCCACGGCATCCGACACGGGCATCAACAGCAGGTCGGCTCGCCGGTACTCCGCGCGCAGTTCCTCCGGTCGGAGAGCCGGCAGCCGCTCGACGCCTGCAATCCCCTCGTAATGTCGCCACTGGACTTGCGAGGTCGCAACCCGCAGCCGCAGCACGTCCGCCGGCAGCCGCTGCACCACCCGGGCCAGAAATGCATGATCCCGCTGCGTGACGCCGATCATCAGTCCCTGAAGGACCGCGCTGTCCGGGACAGGCCGCGGCCCGGGAGTGAAATAACGGGAATCCACGCCATGCAGTATCACGTGGAGCCTGTCTCGCGGGACTCCCTTCTGCAGAAAAAACGGCAACTGACAGGAGCCCATCAGCGTGATGGCGTCGAATACCTCGAGGTCCGACGCACGGCGCACCATCTCCGGCAACCGGCTCACCCCGGCATGGAACGTGCCTACGATCCGGCCCCTGCCCCGCGCCCGGAATAGAGAGCCCATCCGGGGCCGCGCAAACTCCGCCCAGACGAAATGCGCCACGAAGCGACCTCTCCGCGGCAGGTGTCCGGCCAACCGCAGCTCGTCCACCACGGGCAATATTGCATTCCACTCGCTGCCGAAGTACCGGTTTCCCAGCAAGCGCAGCAACCGTCCCGCAGTGAAGGACCGTTGCTGCACCGTCCACCATGCGGCCTGGTAACGGACCTGGAGTGCGCGGAGATCGCGCACCAGCGGAAGCATACCCGAATGCTCAGAGAAGCCCTCGGGATGATGGAGGAACGCCACTACGCACGGGGGAATGCCCCCGCCTTCCGGTCGCCCGCCATGTGCGTCCCCACGGAACATTTCGCAGTGGCGACGATGCCCGCTCAGTCACCTGCCGCCGGCCGGCGGCCTCGCCGGCGCACGTCGAGCAGCTCGCGCACTCCCGCCAGCACTTCCGCGGGGGAGATCGCCCGCATGCACGCGCGATCGTCACGGCAGCGGCTCCGTGGATGCCACGACTGGCATCCCCCACAGGAGACCGGATGGTAAAGGGCCAGATGAGCCGGTCCCCGCAGCGCCCACTGCAGCGGTCTTATCGGCCCGTACAGCCCCACCGCCGACACCCCCAATGCCGCCGCCACATGCAGGAGGCCGCTGTCGCTTCCCACGAACACCTCCGCGGCGGCGATGATCCCCGCCGCCTGCACAAGCGTGGTCCGTGCCGCAAGATTCAATGCGACCGGCGCGCGCCGGGCGATCTCCCGGGCACGCCGGAACGTATCCCGCCCACCCACCAGGACAACGGCCGCGCCCACCTGCTCCAGCGCGCTGACCAGCTCAACGTAATATTCCGCCGGCCACACCCTGCCGGGCCAGCCGGCACCCGGCGCAATGACCACCAGCGCAGCTTGGGGCCCCACCCTTTTTCGGGCCGCTGCCGCGGTCTCCCGGCCGAACCTCCGAGACTCCTCATCCAGGGGAAAACTAAGCGACGCTGCTGCCCGCCCCGGTCGTTCCCCTGGACCCGCCAGACTCAGCAGGCGCACGGCCTCCCACTTCCGCGAATCGTACCGCACCGGCGAGGCCGCGCACCACTCCGGGTAGATGTCGCCTGCCTTCCGCGCACCCAGCCAGCGCCCCGGTCGCACCGCCTGGATGAGCAGACGGTCCACGAGGTTACCCGGCCCGCAGGATACCAGGAGCCGGTACCGCCGCATCCGCAGCGACCGGAGAAACTTCAGCTCATCACCCCACGAAAGGCAACTGCGCCGGTCTCCCCGGTTGAGCTGCAGCGTTCGCGGAGCGTACACGATGACCTCCTCCACCCCCCCAATCCGCCGGGCCAGATCTGCACACCAAGGACCGACCAACAAGTGGATCGGAATCGCGGAGAAACGATCCTGAAGCGCTCGGATCAACGGTATCGTGTGTATCAGATTGCCCAGATGTTCGAGCTGCACCACCAGGATGCCACCCTGGGATTCCCCGCTACCCCCCTCCTCCGCCTCGCACATATTCCACTGCTCCACAGCCTCCAGCAGAAGCACGTACCGCCAGGTCGTCAGATACGGTTCCAGACGGACCTGGTCCCACCATACTTGCCTCACGGAGGCCAACCCGTCGCGTGACATCCGACTCCGTCGTACCAGTGTGGCAGCCGCGGCACCATCCCTGCGAGCCTCGACGCCACGGCCGGTCGCGGGGCAGCGGGGGCCACCCAGCCACCACAGTGCGATCCGGTAGGCAAGAGCTTCACCCGCATTCCGCAACCGAGCTGCTCTGCGGCGCCAGGTCCTCACGGTCCGTGCTGTTCTCCTGGGTAAGATGCTCCCGCCCCCGGGCTTCCTCTAGCGCCCCCTCCCTTGCCCGCGGCCTCCGGCGCGCTACGGCGTCTTGGAAGAACAAGGTATGCAACCTCGGGATGGTCTATCCGGCCGCCGAAACAGATCCCTCAGGGCGGTGTCCTCCGGCGGTGCAGGAATGCCGACGGACGTAACGCCATCAGTTCGGCCACCAGCCAGGGTCTTTGTCGCATCAGCGCCACGAACCACGGGGGAGCCGGCGGACGCTTCAGCGGATTCCGCCTCGCGGTCAGAACGTACCATACTGCGTCAATGACCGCCTTGGCCCTCTCGCGCTCGGCGGGATCCTCCCATGCGTAGGGTATGTCGTTGACCCACTTCCCCAAGTGTCCCGCACACCAGCGACGGTGAAATCCCCACCAGTCCAGGTGCTTGCGCCAGAACAACATGGAACTGCGCAGGATATGGTAGGTCTTGAACGGCGACCGGGCATCCTCGCCGCCGCTGAAAGCGCTTACCTTGTGAAACATCACCGCCTCGGGGACCACCTCGATGTTGAACCCCGCCCGCCCGGCCCGGAGGCCAAAATCAGTGTCGTTACAATAGATGAAAAAACGCTCGTCGATGAGTCCCACCCGTTCGAACACCGCGCTTCGCACGAACAACGCACACCCCGAAATGTAGCGGCGGTCGGCCGGTAGCGAGCGGAACTCCTCGACCGTGCCGCAGTGATCGGCCTCCAAGAGATCGAAGTCTACGTAGCCCCCCGCGAACCACAGGCGATCGCGGGCTTCCCAGTAGTATATCAATGGACCACACACTCCCACGTCCGGGCGATCTTCGCAGAATTCCACCAGGCGGGAAGCGCAATCCGGATCCACCTCCACGTCATTGTCGAGTATCCACACATAATCGGCACCCTCCCGAAGCAAGTAACGGATGCCGCGGTTCACTCCCACCGAGCACCCCAGGTTCACCGGCAAGCGGATCAGGTGGACATCCGGAAAATCGGCCGCCACCCGCTCGGGGGAACCGTCGGTCGAGGCGTTATCCACCACGCATATCTCCAGCGGTCCGTAATCGCTGCGGCGGAGCGATTCCAGGCACGGAATGAGCACAGCCAGCCCATTACAATTCAATACGACCACCCCTACTCGCGGAGCAATCATGATTTATGCGGTACCTTCCCTCACTTTCCCCGAGCGATATACGGCCACCGGCTGCGATTCAGCGCGCCGACACAGAATGGGTTCCGGGGTGCGGTCTTTCGTGGTCGGGCGCAGACTATCATCCCCGCGCAGTTGACCCGCTTACATTCCGCGTCAAATAGCCGGTTCGCCAGACGCCGGGTAGATTCTTGCTGATTTCAAGTTTACC
>DTYT01000043.1 GCA_012961745.1 Kiritimatiellia bacterium
AGCCGATATCTTTCATCCATCGGCGACCTTGCCCGCCGCGCGAGCTCCGGGAACACGCTCTCCGCAACAACGTATCGGACCAGTACGGCCGCGTACATCCATGCCGCCGCGGCGATGGTCATCACCATGGCACCCAATGCCGCGGCCGGTCTCCTCCGAAGCAGCCCCAGGGCCGCCAGCGCAGGAAGAAACACCAGTCCCACCGCAAGCGGTATGACCTCGGGCGCGGCGACTTCCTTGAAAGAAGCCGCCACTGCCAGTCCCGCCCCCAGTGTCGCGCCAGCGGCGCAGAGAATCGCAAGATACCACCGGGCCCAATGCCCGCGCCACGTGCCACGGTCGCCGATGGCACGACAGGCGATCGGCGCACTGAGGATGGCGGTCGAAGGCAAAAGCAGCATGGCGTAGTGCTGTTGCTTGTTCCTTAGAAGCGACAACGCTACGAATGTCACCCCCCACCACAGGAGGATGAAGCGCTCGGCCCGGTTATGGAACGAGCGCCGGAATGATCGGACAAGGCCGAACGGCAAGAAAAGGGACCACGGTATGAATGCCACAGGTAAGCGCGCCAGATAGTAGTACCAGGGACCCGGATGATCCGTACCCCCGAGCAGGGCGCTCACTTCCGCTTCCACGGCGCTTTGCGTCTCGGGAAGCCTGATTACCACTAGGTACCACAACGCCGGCAGGAATACCGCCAGAAACACGGTGCCGCCCCAGAGGGTCAGGGTGCGCGTTCCCCGCCTGCGACGGTCCAGCGCTACCGCCGCGGCAGCAGTGATCACCGGCAGCAGGGCCGCCGGACCCTTGGCAAGAAACGCCAGCCCGGAGGCCATACCCCCGGCCATCCACCATTGAGCGGCGGATTCCTCGCGCAACAAAGCCGAGAGGAAACAAGCCGCCGCCACCGAGGTGAACAGGCACAGGTAGACATCGGTCTCCGCCAGACGCGCCCCGCGGATGAACATCAGGCAGCCGGACCCCAGCGCTGCCGCAACCAGTGCCCGGCGCCGTCCATGGGCCGCAGCGCCGATAGCGTAGATCATTCCCGCGGTGGCGACGCCCGCACACGCCGCGGGAAAGCGTCCCACCGCCGCCGAATCCGCGCGGCCGGTCAATCCGAAAGCCGCCGCCGTGATCCAGTAAGCCAAGGGGGGTTTGTTCAGCCGTACCTTTCCCCGGAAGTGAGGAACAATCCAGCTACCTCCACGTGCCATGTCGCGGGCCACGAGGAGCACCCGGGCTTCCTGCTGGCGCCGCACGGGGATGCGGCCCAATGCCGGGAACAGCATGCACCCCGCCCCAACCAGCGCCACCGCCATGTACCATCGCCGCCGCATGAATCCGCACCTGCCGGCCGACCGGGCCCGCCGGGCAGGCTCCGCAAAGATACCTGATCGTACAGCGCGATCAATCATTGAGTGGGACGCCTGAAGCATTTCAGCAGGGAATCCCGTCTTTTCTTGAAATCCGCGATGCAGCAAGGCACATAGCAACCATGCCCGAGTTTCCGGTCAGTGCATCCAAGCAGCGACGGCTGCGTGAAGAGATGAACCGCCTGGGTATCCGGGAAGAGGATATTGAAGAAAAATTCATCCTCGGCTCCGGCCCCGGGGGACAAAAGATCAACCGGAGCGCCGTTTGCGTTTACCTTCGGCACCGTCCCACCGGCAGCGAAGTCAAGTGCGCCGAGTCGCGCTCGCAGGCACTCAACCGGTACCTGGCACGCCGGCGGCTCTGCGAGGCGGTGGCGGAAACTATCCGCGGCGAGCTCACCGCGCGGAAGAGAGAACAGGCAAGGATCCGCCGCCAGAAAAGACGGCGCTCGCGCCGCAGCCGACTGCGGTTGCTGGAGGAAAAACGCCGCCTGTCCCGGAAAAAGCAATTGCGCCGGCCCCCGGTCGCGGAGGATTAGTCCCGGGCCCCATCCGGTCCCGCCGTCGGCCGCCTTCGCCGGGCACCGGATCCACTTTACGAAGGGCGGCTCCGGGCGACCGGATGCCGAGACCCTTCCGCGATGCCGTTTCTCCCGGCACCCGCCCGCGCCAGGGACTCAACCCCGCCCCAACCGTGAATGCCGGATCGCGCAACCCGGCGTGACCGGCATCCCGCCGGTCGCCGCCGACTCATACAGGGCCGTGAGAATCTCCACGTTCTTGCGGCCTTCATGGGCTTCTACCAATCCCGGCTGATCGTCCAGAATCGCGCGGATCACGTTGGCCAGATACGGCGCGTGTCCATGCCCGTAGACGTTGGGAACTTCTTCCGAATGGGTCTGGTGTATCTCGTCGTCTTCCGGCCGCTCGTCCGAGAACTCCCAATTCAATATGCGGTTCACAGCGTGCCCCCCCCATGACCACGCTGCCCTCCTCACCCAGCAAGCTCAAGGAGCCGTCCACATCCAACACGTCTATTTCCGGGTGCCGCCTCATCATCTCGTGGTAGTCGACATAGTACGGCACCCCGTATTCCTGGGCCTTGGCGCGTGCCTTTTCTTCCACGCAATCACACACCGCGATCAGCTCCGCCGGTATCGAGCCCGAGGTGATCGCGGCAAGGTGCTTGCGGGAAACACGACCACAGCCCACGACTCCGAATCTGAGCCTCCCTTGCGCGACCGCCGCCCCCCCGGTGATGATTACCCGCTCAAGAACGACCCTCATCCCACTCCGCCACGCACCGCCGCCCCGGCACGCACCGCCGCCGGTACCAGCGCATGGCCAAGCAGTCAACGATACCCCGCCAGACCCGGTTCCCGATCCCGTACTTGGACTGCCCCTTAAAGCGTGGACGATGGGCCACCGGCAACTCCAGCACCAGGAATCCTTGGAAGCGCAGGATGCTCGGCAGAAAACGATGCATCCCGTTGAACACCGGGATCTCCCGTAACGCTTCCCGACGGATCGCCCGGAACGTACACCCCGCATCGCTGATCCGGTCCCCGGTGACCAGATTCCGGAACCCGTTGGCTACCCGGGATGAGAGCCTCCGCACCCAGCCGTCTTCTCTCTTCCCTCGCACCCCGCAGGCAGCCGCGACCCCCTCCCCCAGGACATCCAGCAACCGGGGAATGTCACGCGGATCGTGCTGCAGGTCGGCATCCATCGTGATCACCACTTCCCCGCGGGCATGATGAAACCCCGTCGCCTGTGCGGCACTCTCACCCGAATTGACCCGGTGACGCAATAGCCTCAACCAGGGGCGGCTGCGCCCCAGTTCTTTTCAAGCACCGGCGCACTTCCATCCGTGCTGCAGTCGTCAACACAGACAACCTCGAAGCGGCGGCCGAGTCCCTGTAGAACGCCTCCCAATTCCTCTATCAAGGGCCGGAGGTTCTCTTCCTCGTTGTACACCGGTATCACCACCGACAGCTCCGGGACTTCGCTCTCGGTTGCTCCCTCCATCATCCGTCACCTTCGACCGAAATAGTCGGTCATACAGTCGCATACGTACCCGACTTCCTCCGGCGTGATCCCGGGAAACAGCGGCAGAGAAAGCATGTGCCCGCAAGCGTATTCCGCCCGCGGAAAATGCCCCTGCACCCGGCCCCGATTGGCGTAGGCCGGCTGCAGATGCAACGGAATGGGATAGTGAATCCCGGTGGACACCTCCCGCGCCTCGAGGTGCGCCGCAGATCGTCGCGGTCCGGAACCACGATACAGTACGCGGGGTACACCGGCTCGGCTCCCGGCGTTTCCGCCGGAACCTGTACCTCCTCGACCGCCGAAAGGCGCTCCGTGTAGGTGCGCGCCGCCTTCCGGCGGAGCCGGTTCCATTCCTCCAGATGCGGAAGACATACCCGCAGCAGCGCCGCCTGTATCGCATCCAGCCTGCTGTTTGTGCCCTCGAACTGGTGGACGTACTTCTCCTCGCGACCGTGATTGGAAAACATCCGGATCCATTTCAACCGCCCGGGGTCCCGCGCGATCACGGCACCGCCGTCCCCGAACCCTCCCAGGGGCTTGGACGGGAAAAAGCTGAACACGCCCACATCTCCCAGCGTCCCTGCGTAACGCGCCTTGTATCGAGCACCCAATGCCTGCGCACAGTCTTCGATCACCTTGGGCCCGGCTTCCCGGGCAGTCTCCATCACCCTATCGAGATCCGCGGGCTGCCCGTACAGATGCACCACCACCGCCTTGGTTCGCTCGGTTATCCGGTCTCGCAGGTCCTCCGGGTCGATGTTGAACGTGTGCGGATCAATATCACAGAAAATCACCCTTGCTCCACTGAGGGTGATGGCTTCCGCGGTGGGTATGGCCGTGTGCACCGTGGTCAGCACCTCATCCCCCGGACCGATGCCCAGGCTCCTCACCGCCGCGAAAAGACCGAACGTCGCACACCCCGTGCCGCACGCCTCGGCGACTCCCAGCCACTCGGGCAGCTCCCGCTCGAAGCACCGGACCTCCTCGCCACCGATGTAACTGCAACTGTCGATCACTGCGGCAGCCGCCTCGTGCAGCTTCCAACGCACAGCCGCATGAGCCCGCCCGGATCTACGAAAGGGACTTTCATCAAGCCGCAATGCTCCCACGTATGGCGCTAAAGGTAGCCCATAGCCGTCCCCATGCCCCAGTGCAATTCTTTTCCGGCCCGGACATCCCCGGGAATGAGGACCGAGGGCGGAGAAGGCCGCTGCAGCGGCCGCGCCATACTCGCCCCCGTCACGCGCGCGAGTCTTCCCGCCTTCCGCGAGGCATCTTCCGTAGTGGAAGAAAACCCTGAAAAGACCGCTTTTTCCTTCTGCTCCCGCAACCAACAACCAGCAAGCGCCTCTCCCGGGCGGCATCTCTTCTGCCTGGCCAGGCCTTCCGGCGTGCGCTATACTTAATCTTTTGGCGCCTCGGCGCCGGCCGGAAAGACCCGGGCATGGTGAACTCGCCTCGGACAGGACGCCGCCTCGCAATCCTGGGAGCTACGCTGCTGGCCGCGCTCCTGGTCAGCATCCGCAGGCCGGACCGGCCCTTGCCGTTTTACGGTCGGCCCCTAATACAGCAACCGTGCACCGTCCGCCGGGAACCCTGCGATACGATCCAGGCGGCGGACCGCATCCGGATCGCTACCTATAACCTCCAGGATTTCACCGACGGCGTCGACGATGGAACCGACCGCACCACGGAGCGGGCTGAACACCATGCGCGCCTAGCCGCGCTCATCATCGCCGAGATGGATCCCGACGTACTGGTGCTGCAGGAAATCGAAAATGCCAACGCCCTTTCCCTGCTTCTGGAGAAACTGCACTATTCCTACCCGCTGGCATATCTCACCGACTTCGGCGAACAAGGCGGCCGCCCCCTGAATATCGCGGTCGTCTCCCGCATTCCACTGGCGGATCTCAGGGAACTCGACTTCGCCGGCCTTTCGGGGCCGGGCCGCCCCCCGCGCGGTGTATTGTCTTTCACGCTGGAGCTTGACCCCGGTCGCCGGCTGCTCGTCTACGCCGTCCATCTGAAGTCCAATTTCGGTGACCCCTGGAAGAACCGCTCCAAGCGCTACCACGCACTGCGCCTGATCCGCCGGGACGCATGCCGGTTCGTCAGACGGCACCCGCAGTACGCGTGGGAAACCATGCTGCTGGGCGACATGAACGTGGACCCGGAATTGCCGCAGTTCGCCCGTGACTGTTCCCTGCGTCCGGTACACGACTGGATAGATCTGTGGCGCGGGGTGCCGCCGGGTGAACGGGTCACCCTACCCACCCGGCACGGTGACCCTGAAATGGAGTTTCCACCCGCGGCATTCGATCGCTTCATCGTTTCCCCGCAACTGGTCCGCTCCCCCTGGACCGCCGCCGTGCCCCACGTGCTCAGGCGGGGTGTGGACACCGGTAACGTGTTCGCCGCCGGCGGAGACAATGATATCCACGTTTCGGATCACTACCCGGTATTCCTGGACCTTCACCGGTAATAAGGGGCGCCCGACCGGCGCGCGGTCTGTTCGTGCTTTCCGCACTTTCGTCGAGTGTGTACAGTAGAACTGAGAGGTTTCGATGACTCGGGGCAAGTCTCAAACTCGGTGGTTGACTGCATGGGGGCCGGTTCTTCTGCTGAGCCTGGCGTATTGTGCAGACACCGCGTCCGCCTACACCGCCATGAGCGTGGTCGGCGACTGGCAGAATTGGAATCCCTACCCGGCGAACATGTCCAACGTGGGGGCCAGCGCGTGGCAGGGCGATCTTTACCTGTATCCCACCGGGTGGACCCGCTTCAAGTTCGTCGCGGACGAGACCTGGAGCAGTACCCAGTGGGGCGATACCGATCAGTCCGATTTTCTGCTGCCGGTAAGCGCGACCGCCGAAGTCGTCACCGGCGCGGGCAACGACATACTGGTGAGCAATCTCACCTCCTACGGCATCTACCGATTCACCTTCAATGATTCGACCCGCGCCTACACCATCGAGTTCCTGCAGGAGGCCCCCGCAAGCAACCTGCTGCGCAACCCCGGATTCGAACGGCAGGGGACCTCCTCCGCAGAAGCCTGGTACTGGCAATGGGGCGCCCCCGATCCCCACGGCGGCAAGTGGGGACACACTGATCGCCGCAACTGGCGGGCCCACAGCGGCTCCTGGGAAGCTACGATCGAAGCCCAGTGGTCCGGCTCCGATCCCGATTACGGCGGCTGGTGGCAGGAAGTTCCCGCCGTATCCGGGCAGATGTTCGAGGCCTCCGGCTGGTTCTGGGCCGACGATTCTCCACCCTATGGACCGTGGACCGCGGCGGTGGCGGAACTTAAAATCGAGTTCTACGACACCGGCCTCACTCAGTTGCTCACCGTCGCAACCAACCTCCTGGACGTGGGTTCGACCTGGATCTACAAGTCGGTTCAGGCCACCGCGCCGGATGACACCGCCTGGGCCCGGATCGTGGTCTTCGCCGACCACATGGGAAGCAAGGGCGCCCTGCAGATAGACGATCTGGCACTGCGTGTGGTGGCCTACCGCCAGCAGTACTTCACCACCTGGGGAGCCTTCACCAACGACGGCTGCCACGAGCTGGATGACTGGGTCCTCTGTACCGGCAAGGTGACCCGCACCAATGCGCTCTCCGATTACGCCGCGTCGCTGCCCCCCCCCGGCACCGCCACCAACTACATCCAGAGCCCTCTCTTCGCCGAGGGCATCGGTTACATCCATTTCTGGTACCGGCACGGGCTCGAGCCGCCGGAGCTGGAGGCCACCAATCCGGTCGCCTTCCGGGTGCTCAAGTCCTCCGACGGCACCAACTGGACCGAGATCGGCTCGGTCACCAATATCCGCAACCTGGGTTACCTGCCGTGCGGCATCTGGCAGCAGGAAACCACCCCCTACATGATCCGGATCGAGCACTTCGCGGGTACCGACCGGCTGTTGATAGATGACATCACCGTGAATGAGCCTTCCGACATCCGCCGCGTAATGGATTTCGACGACTGGCCCGATGAAGGTACCAATTACGGCTACCACGCGTGGGATGGATGGGAGGTCAATACCGGCCGGGTCTCTACCATCAACGCCGACTCCGGAAAGTCGCTGGAGCTGCCCCCCCCGCCCACCGGGTCCTGCAACTTCTTGCTCAGCCCCCAGTTCGATGACGGCTACGGGGAAATCCGTTTCCGCTACGCCCGGGGAACCAACCGCGAAACCGCCACCCGCCTGGCGCTGGAGGCCTCCGCCGATGGCACCAACTGGGATACCATCGCGCTGGTCACCAATATTACTTCCACCTCCTACGCGCAGTTTCAGCAGTACTTCTACTCGCCCAGCGGCTCCCGGATCCGCATCTGCAACCTGGCCGAGACCAGCGCATCCGCGACCGTGCGCATCGAGGAACACTTCGACGGGGCACCCGATCCTCCCCCCGGGTGGGAGTACAGCGGGATCGACGACTACTACACCAGCGACCAGTATTCCGGAGAAGATGCGCCGGCGCTCAAGTTCGATGATACCGGCGATTCCGTCCTCACCGCCTCGTTCTCCTCCCCCACCAACCTCGACTTCTGGCTGCGCGGGGCCGGTACGGATACCGCCTCCACCTTCCGGGTGGAGTGTTACGACGGGTCCACCTGGAGCACCACCATGCTCATCGTTCCACTGCCCACCAGCGGGACCACCTATTCCACACCGCTTGCCACCAATGTCGTCCGGGTGCGCTTCTACTATGTCAAGAGCGTGGGCAACGCCGCCCTCGACGACGTATTGATCGCCGGAACCCCCATTCCCCCCGCACCCCAAGGAGTCTTCCTCGACCAGATCGAGATCGACCCGCCGGCTCTTCACCGCACCCAGGATTTCGACAGCTGGCCCGCGATGCCCTCCTACGGGGACGACACCTACCAGGGCTGGAACATCCATGACGCCTTCGTGGACACCCCGGACGCCTACCGGGGACAGGCCTGCCGCATCAAGAACGACGGCGCCTGGATCAGCAGCCCGCCGCTGCTCGGCGGATTGGGCACGATCACCTTCCAATACCGCCGCTTGAGCACCAGCGGAATAGACCCCACCTACGCCCTGCAGGTCTCCTCGAACGCCGCCGACTGGGTCACCTTCACCAACCTGAGCATAACCTCCACCAACTACCGGCAGATCTCCCTCTACCGCTACGACACCACCAATCTCTATTTCCGCATCCTGCGGACCGCCGGGGATGCCGACTCGAGCATCGCGGTGTTCGATGAAATCTCCGTGGCTGAACCCCTGCCGGCCGCGGACGTGGTTATCAATGCCTGGCACGACCCGGACAGCCCCGGAACCAACGATGAGGTCACCCTGCTCGCCAGCGCGGTCACGCGCTACGGCGCAACTATCACCAACATGACCGCCTACTACCGCATCGGCACCTCCGGCGCTTTCAGCGCCATGGCCATGGCACCCAGCGGAACCGTCAACTGGGCCGCCACATCAGCCGTCCCTCCGCAGTCGTCCGGGACCGTGGTCCAGTACTTCATCCGCAGCGACTACGACGGGCCGGGCAGTGAACTCACCGCTCCCCGCTACTATCCTTCCGGCGGCTCCAATGACCCCGCCTGGTACGCCGTGCCCCGCAGCCAGCCGGGCCAGGTGTGGATCAACGAACTCAACTACGTCAACGACTGGTGGGATCCCGACACCGACACCAACGAGTTCGTCGAACTGGCCGGGCCGGCCGGGTTCGACCTTTCCGGCTGGCAGATAGAATTCATGATCGCCACTGGAGAAATGTACTACGTCTATGCAAGCTACACGCTGACCAACGGCAGCGCGCTGGGCAATGCAACCAACGGCTACGGCTTCTTCGTCATAGGGGATACGGACGTTCCCAACGTGGACATGGTATTCACCCACAGCAACAATGCCGAATACGGGCACATATCCGACGGCGACGGCCCCAGCGGAGTCCGGCTGCTCAACGAAGCCGGCGGTGTCGAGCAAAGCCTCTCCTACGGCGGCCCGATTGAAGGATTCGACCCGATTCCCGCTGCGGCTTTCGACGATGGTGACGTCCACATCGATCCATGGGATGTCCAGCTCAGCGGCAGCGGAACCGGCTACCAGGATTTCGCCTGGGCCCTCACCAACAATATGACGCCCGGAGAGGCCAACGCGGGACAGACCCTGGAACCGTCCAGCAGCCCGCCTCCCCCCCAGGTGGTGATCGTGAGCTTCGCGCTCGGGACCAATGTCACCATCCGGTCCACCGGTACCAACACCTGGACTCCCCAGCCGTGGTATGCCACCAACCTGGCCTCGCCCGATTGGATCGCGGTCAGCCCCTACTGGTCAGCCTACGATTCCGGCACCGACACCGTCTGGTTCGACTATCCCGTGACTTCCGGCCCCTGCTTCTTCCGCATCCAGTCCACCAACACACCCTGACCCGCCGCCGACCCCCCTCGTCTTCACCGCCCGTGCCAGCGACACGACACTTCCCTGCCCGGAGGCCCGGCGAACCCGACTGCTACCGCAAGTCTCCTTCGCGCCGCGGACTGCCCGGGATTTGGCCGCCCTGACAGGGAAAAAACACTCCCCGCCCGCCCTGCACCCCTCCGCGTACCCTACTCCGTCAGGTAGCGGAAGACCCGAATGAAGGTCTCATGCCGGCCGTCGGCATTGGGGAAAGGATCGCGCCAGACCAGGGCCGCGGCCCGCTTCTCTGCCGTCACCAGGTCCGCGTCCTCCCACTGCCCCACGGTTCCGCGGTCCTTCACCGCCTGGGCCACCACGATCACCGTGTAAAGATTCTGGTGGGCGTTGAACAGCCCCACCGAGTTCCGGATGATCGCCTCCCTCTGGCTGTTGTTGAATCCCGCCAGCGACAGCGGCCCGCCGGGCTGCAATGCCGGCACGGTGACCCACCCCGCACGCGATGCGAACGACCCGGTGGCGACGACGGATACCATGTCCTGCACCAGGTAGGAAATCGCACTGTCGTCACTCAGCCGGCGCTGCGGAGGAGCCACCGGCCACTCGTCAATGGGGACCTTCCGGAACACCGCATTCAAAACGCCGGTACAGTAAGTGTTCGGGTTCACCAGCGCGTTCGTCTCTCCGGTGTATCCCCCTACCCGGAACATGGTCAGCAGCCTCTTGCCCTCCTCGCTGAACAGGTCCACCGTGGTCCACGCCCGGTCCGTGGGCAGAAACCCCATCTCCCCCACCGAAACCACCTGCTCAGACGAGTTCCTCACGTACATGTTGGTTCCCTCTTCCGCCCCGTTCGCGGATACATTGAACCCGGGGAGATTGTCGTTCACTTCTCCGAGAGTGGGCACCGGCGTCTGCCACATCTCCACATCGTGGTTCAGGCGGGGATCACAGACCGATGCCCCGTCGGCGGCCCCCGCCGGCAAGGAGACCGACGGGCTTATCGTCATTCGGAATCGGATCCTGCTGCTCGGCAGGACCACCCGATCCACCACCTCCCCCGCGCCATCCTTCACCTGCACTTCGATATCCACCAGTTGGTACCGGAAGCTGCGGCTCCCGCTGCTGCCGAAGGGATTGTTGGTCGCCGTTGCGGAAAGCTCCGGAAAGTCGATCAGCTTGATGGGAGGGTCCGTGTCCGCGTCGTAGGTGGCTGTGCCCACCAACGGAAAGGTCGCGCTGGGGGTCAACTCGTCAACGCTCGAGCGGTGGGAAAAAGTGACGACCTCGAAAGAATACGTGTTGGGATTGTCGGTACGGTTGCCGGGAAACGGATACCAGGCCTCCACCGTTATCTTCACGCTGTGCGTCCAATTCGTCTCACCACCCGCCACCTGCCGCTCCAGCTTGTTGCTCACCACGATCTCGTTGACCATAGGTATCGGCTCGCAGGAGACGTAGTCCGGATCGGGTTCCCCCGCGGGACCGCTGGGTCGAAAGTCTTCGTCACGGTAATCCTCCCACATGTACGCCAGGATAGTGTTGGTCGGCGCGTCATATCCCGCGGCTTCAAAGGCTTGCGTTGCTTGGGAGAAAGTCCAAACCCTAGGATCCGCCGGGACCGACCCTCCCCCGGGCAGCGGGATGCTCCCGTCGCTGTTGATGGTGATGAAATCCGTTCGGGTCCAATCCCAGTAACCGTTG
>DTYT01000044.1 GCA_012961745.1 Kiritimatiellia bacterium
AGCAAAGAGCACACCCGTTCCGCGAGCGCGGCCGATTCCACGCTGACTACCGCCGCCACCGGGCCACCGACTCCCATGGTCGTCAGCCGGAATGCGGGAACCTCGTACTCCACACGTACACCCGCCGGCAACGGCACCTTCCACTCGCCGTACTCAAGGACCGGTGATGGTGCACCGGCGAATTTCATGCTGATCACAACTCCAGTGAAAGACGGGACCGTATCTGCTCCAGTGTGCGCCGTACGGCGCCCTGCTTTCGGCATGCCACCTCCAGGGCTTTTCGCCCGTATTCCTGTCGCAGGGCCGGATCCTGTAGCAGCCTCCTTATCGTTTCAAACAGCTCCTGCCCGTCGCTTATCACAAGTAGCGCCTGCGCATCACGGAAATCACGGGCCACCACCGGGAAATTTTGTGGATTGGGACCGGTGATCACCGGACGGCCCAACTGGGCTGGCTCAATAAAATTCTGCCCCCCCCGTTGCGTGAGACTCTTGCCCACGAACACAATATCCGCCCAGCGATAGAAGCCGCGCAATTCCCCGGTCGTGTCCGCCAACAGAACATCGTAGTCGTCCGGCCCGGACTGTGACCCGACCGAACTGCGCAGGATGTATCTCACGCCGTGGGACTCGAGCATCGCCCGGATCTCCCCGGTTCTTTCCACGTGGCGGGGAACTAGTATCAGCCGCAGCTCGGGGTGCTCGGGTCGCAGTTGCTTGTAGGCCATCACCAGGGCCTCTTCCTCCCCCGGCCAGGTGGACCCGCCTACCAACAAAGTGCGCCCCCGGAACCCGACGCCGCCCAGCACCCGTTCCACCACCTTGAAGACCGCCTCCCCGCCAGCCGGCACCTCGTACTTCGCACTGCCGACGACCACCGTCCTCTCCGACGGCGCCCCCAAGCGGAGTAGTCGCTCGCGATCGGTCTGCCCCTGTACGCACAGCAAGTCCACCATGGGCAGGAGCCGGCGGGTCATGAAGCGCAATTTGCAGTAGTTCCGGTAGGAGTGGTCCGAGATCCGGCCGTTGACCAGCACCACCGGTGTGCCGGAAAACGTGCAGTAGCGCAACAGGTTGGGCCACATTTCGCACTCCACCAGTAGTACCAGAGAGGGACGAACCAGCCGCAGGAGTCTTTTCATCAGCCAGGGACGATCCACGGGGAAATACAGCACCAGGTCCCCGCCGCCCAGCTGCTTCTCCGCCACCGCCCTCCCCGTCGAGGTCGTGGTGGTCACCACAAAGGCGGAATCCGGCTTCCTGCGGCGAATTTCCTCGATGAAGCGCAACGCTACGAATATCTCCCCTACGCTGACCGCATGTATCCATACCCGGAAGCCCGTCACCCGGTTCAAATTCCTCCGCGTGCTCCGGTCATAGAGGGTGATGCGCTCCCAGAAATGCCGCCAGTAGCCGCCACGGCGCACCATGCGCACCGCAAAACGCGGCAGGAGAAAGGCGAACACCACCGGGAACGACAGATTGTAGAACCGCCACACCCTGCTGCGGGCACAACGTAGTGCCCGGCGGTCTTTCGGATAACTCATCATCACTTACGGCCCTCTCCGGTTCAGGCCCGCGGGTGTGCCTGCTGGTAGACCTCCTTCAATCTCTCCACACTCACATGGGTATAAATCTGCGTCGTCGACAGGGCCGCATGTCCCAGTAGTTCCTGAACGCTCCGCAGATCGGCACCGTTGTCCAGCATGTGCGTGGCGAAGCTGTGCCGCAGCACGTGCGGGCAGACCGGCCATCCGATTCCCGCAATCCGCGAGTACTCCCGGATCAGCCGTTCTACCGAGCGTGCGCTCAGTCCTCCTCCCCTCCGGTTGAGAAATACCGCCGGCGGCTTGCCACCTCGTCCCACGGCCTCCAGATATGCCCTCCGCCCTTCCAGGGCGCGCCGCAACGCTTCAGCCGCCGGCCCTCCCAGGGGACACAGGCGCTCCTTCCGCCCCTTACCGCGCACCACCACTACCCCGGAAAGAAAATCCACCGCACGTTCCGAGAACCCGACCAACTCGCCCACCCGCATGCCCGTGCTGTAAAGAACCTCCAGGATGGCGGTATCCCGCACGCATCTGTACTCCCACCAGGCGGCCTGCCACCGAGAACGGGGCGCAGGATGCTGCGCGTGCCACCGGCGCGGCGCTTCCAATAGCGCCAGCACCTCCTTCACCGTCATGACCCGGGGCAGCCCGCGCCTCCTCCTCGGGCCGCGCGTCCCGGCAAACGGATTTGTCTCTACCCTCCCCCCCCGGACCATAAACCGATAGAATGACCGCAGACTGGAAAGCTTCCTGCCCGCCGTCGAAGAAGCCCTTCCACTCTGCTGTACCAATACCAGGAAATGCCGAGCAGCGAAACGGTCCACTTCACCCCAAGGAAAAGGCGCCCCACGTTCCCTGCCCCAGCGGCTGACGATGAATTGCCCGATATCCATCAGATAGTTTCGTACGGTGTGTTCCGATGCATTCCTCTCCACCCGGAGATAACGCACGTAGGCGCGTACCGCCGGGTCACTGTACGCCTTCTGCAGCGCAGTACCCGACTGCCGCTCATCCCGCACCATCGCCACCCTCCGACTCTGGCGGCACTCCGTACTTCGCCGCCAGACGCCTCAACATCGCCACCTGCCGCGGAGAAAGCCGCCGCCCGTTCCCATACTGCTGCCGGACCGATTCAAAGAACCGGCGGTCATCCCATTCCCGGCCGCGAACCCTGCGCGGTGGATCCCATTCCGTGACCGACCCCAGTTTCTCCAGCAGCCGCTCCACGAGCCGGTCATCCGCACACCGCGGAAGTTGAATAGCGAATCGCCGCGCCACCTCCTCCCGACCGCCCAACTGGTCGACGTACTTCAAAAGCAACCCATCCAAATAGCGGGTCTGATTGACACTCAGCGGACGCCCCCCCTCAACCTGACGCTGCAGCGACTCGACGAACCGACGGTCGTCAAACGTCCTCCGTCCTACCCGGCGGGGCGGCTCGAATTTCACCCCGGTTAATACCTGCAACTTTTCCGCCGCCAGCCGCGCCCCGGGATCCTCGAGCTGTGATCGGTCGTTCTCCCGGCGTTCCAGCACATCGGCCATACCCTGCTCCCGCAGGAACGACTCGATCTCCGGAACCTGTTTGACGTAGCCGGCAGCAATGGAAGCCAGCACCCTGAATTGCGTCTCGGAAATGCCGTCCGGTTTCCGGGAAAACTGGCCACGGATGGAGTTGACGAAACGCTGCTCCCGGGACCGGGAGCCCTCCGGAGCCCCTTTCCAATCCTGCACCCGTTCGAGAAGTTCCAGCAGTCTTTGCACCTGGTTGCGGTCCGCCGACGGCCCCCGGGCCTCCTCCAGCCACGAGCGCAGATTGCGGTAGAATGAGTTCAACATTTCCAGGCGTCCCGCGCGACCGCGTTCAATCTCGTCGAGCTGCTCTTCCATCCGGGCGGTGAAACCTACATCGAACAGTTGCGGCAGGTGGCTGACCAGGAACTCGTTAACCTTTTCGCCCAGGCGCGTAGGTTTGAGCGTCCGTTTCTCTTTCACCACGTATTTGCGCTGGTAAAGGGTGCTTATGATCTGGGCGTAGGTGCTCGGCCGGCCGACCCCGTTCTGTTCCAGGGCCCGGATGAGCGTGGCCTCGGTATAGCGGGGCGGGGGCTTGGTTTCCTTCTCCTCCACCCGCATGCCCCGGCAGTGCAAGGGGTCTCCCTCGGCCAGTGGCGGAAGCGCTTCAACCACGTGTTCCCTCTCTCCTCGGTCTTCCTCTCCGTCTGCCGTACCACCTTGTCCAGAGGACTCGCCGCCGCGGATCTGCTTCTCGTCCATCACGGCCGCAAACCCGGGAAAAACCGTGCGTGACGAAATCACGTGAAACACGTAATCCGCGCGGAGTAGTTCAGCCATCTGGTCCGAGGCGCTGCCCTCCGCGACCTCTTCCCCGCGCCGGGCTGCTATGTCCACCTGTATCTGCTCCAGCCGCGCAGGCGCCATCTGGCTGGCCACGAAACGGCGCCAAACCAGATTGTACAGCTTCCAGTCTTCTTCCTTGAGCGTGCCTTTCAACTCGTCGGGATGACGCGCAACGTCGGTGGGCCGAATCGCCTCGTGGGCTTCCTGCGCACCGGGACGACTGCGGTACGCATTTGGCCGCGGGGGCACGAATTCCGGACCGAACCGATCGGCGATAAGCTGCCGGCATACCTGAATCGCCTCGGCGGACACCTTGACCGAGTCGGTACGCATATAGGTGATCAGCCCCACCGGCCCCCCACCGATGTCCACCCCTTCATAGAGCCGCTGGGCAATCCGCATCGTGCGCGACGGGGTGAAACCGAAATAGCGTGACGCGGTTTGCTGTAATGTGCTGGTGATAAAGGGGGGTGGCGCCCGCCGGCGCACTTCACGCCGCTTGACTTTCTCCACGCGGAACCTTCTGCGGCGGCACTCCGCGGCTACAGCCTCGGCCGCTTCCTGGCTGTCGATCTGCGCCTTGCGGCCGCCGATGCGGCTCAACCGGGCCTCGAACCGCGGACCCTGCCGGTCTTCCCTTTCCAGGCCGGCGAATACCACCCAATACTTGCGGCTGACGAACCCGCGGACCTCCCGCTCGCGCTCGCATACCAGCCGCAGGGCAACCGATTGCACCCGGCCGGCACTGGCGGCCCCCTTCACCCGCCGCCAAAGAAGGGGACTGACCATGTAACCCACCAGGCGGTCGAGTACCCGCCGGGCCTGCTGGGATTCCACTCTCCGCATGTCGATCGGCCCGGGATGACGAAATGCCTTTCTTATGGCCGACGCGGTTATCTCGTTGTAACTCACCCGACAAAAACGATCCTTGGGAACGG
>DTYT01000045.1 GCA_012961745.1 Kiritimatiellia bacterium
CGCCATCGCGTTGTGGGATCGGGGGGCAGGAAGACTCCTGCTGGTGCGTGACCCGCTGGGGATCAAGCCGTTGTACTGGTGGCTGGATCGAAACGGCGGCGGGCTGGTATTCGCCTCGGAGCTGAAGTGCTTCCTGCCGCTGCTCGGGAACCGGGTCCGGGTCGAGCGCGCGGCGCTGGCGGCTTACCTGCATCTGGGTTACATCCCGCGCGGCGATTCGCCGCTTGAAGGCGACCGTAAGCTATTGCCCGGGCGGATATTGGGATTCAGCGGGGGCGGTGAACCGACCATACGGCGCTACTGGACCCTGGAGGAACACGTCGCACGGGTGCAAGCGATGGACCGCCGTGAAGCGGTGCGGCGAGTGGGAGAACTGCTGGACGATGCGGTCCGCATCCGGCTGCGCAGCAACGTTCCGGTGGGGACTTTTCTTTCCGGCGGATTGGATTCCAGCACGGTTACGGCGCTGGCGGCGCGCCACGCGCCGCGCATCAGTTCCTTCGGGATCGCGTTCGAGGACCACTTTTTCGACGAGACGCCCTACGCCCGTGCGGTAGCCGCGCATGTAGGTTCGGACCATCGTGAGATTCCCGTGGCCGCCGGGGAGTTGCTGGAACACCTCGACCGGCTGGCCTGGCATCTGGACGAGCCCAACTGGGATCCGGCGGTACTGCCCAGCTACATCATCTGCCGGGAGGCCCGCCGTTCGGTGAAGGTCGCCTTGTCGGGTATCGGCGGCGACGAGCTGTTCGGCGGCTACCACCGCCATCTCGATCCACCGCCGCTGAACACTGCGGCCTGCTGGGTCCGGGCGGTGATGCCGGGTCCGCTGCGACGGGTTGTGGCGGCGGTATTTGGGGGGGGCGGCCGCGGCCCCCTGAGTCGCTGGTCGCGTTTGGGACATGACAACAACGTCATCGGCCTGGCGTACTGGGTGGACCAGGCGGATACCTCTCTGCTCCGGGAGGTAGCGCCGTGGGCGGCGGAATCATTCGACGTGCTGGAATGGATCGAAACCGTAATACGGGAGGCCCGCCGCAGGGATTGGGTCAACAGCCGCCTGTATTACGACAGTACGACCTACCTGCCGGACCAGATACTTGCCGTGACCGACCGCATGAGCATGGCGGTATCCCTGGAAGTACGCGTGCCCCTGCTGGACCGGCGGCTGGTGGAATTCATGAGCGGCCTGCCGGGAGAACTCAAGGTCCGTCCCGGCGAGGGAAAGCTGATACTGAAGCAAGCAGCGCGGCACTTGCTTCCGGCCCAGGTGCTCAAGCGCCGGAAGCTGGGATTCGGCGCGCCGGTACGCCGGTGGATTTTGGCGCGGCCGATCCGGGACGTGATCCGGGACCTGCCGCGGGGCCGACTGGCGCAATCCGGTATCATTGTCGGGGAAGCCCTCGAGCAGGTCCTGGGTTCACCGGAGTTGATGGTTCATCACAGTGCATTTCTATGGAGCCTGATGATGCTTGAGTTATGGTACCGGTGGTATGTCGGCAGGAGGAAGTGGAGGGAACTATGCATGCAGAAGTACGCGATATCGTGATCCTGGGCGGCGGCCCCTGCGGTCTGGGCGCCGCACACCGGGCACAGGAGAAGGGACTGGACTGGCTGCTTCTGGAGAAGGAAGACCGGCTCGGCGGGCTGGCTTCTTCCTTCCGCGACACCGCGGGATTCACCTGGGATATCGGCGCCCACGTGCTCTTTTCGCACTACGAGACCTTCGATCGTTTCATGGATGCGGCCCTGGGTAGTGACGGATGGCTCCACCACGTGCGGGAGAGTTGGATCCGGGTGCGGGGGCGCTTCGTTCCCTATCCGTTTCAGCATAATTTGCATCGGTTGGACCCCGAGGCGCGCTGGGAGTGTGTCGAGGGATTGCTGCGGGTCTGGCTGCTGCGGAACGGGAACCGTCCCCTGCAGCAACCGTCCGACTTCCACGAATGGATGACGGCAACCTTCGGGGAGGGAATCACGAAGTATTTCATGTTCCCTTACAATTGCAAAGTCTGGATGGTGAACCCCCGCGAGATGGACTACGGGTGGATCGGGGAGCGGGTGCCCCTCCCTGACCTGTTTCGGGTACTGCGTTCGGTCTGTACCGGGCAGGACGCCGTCTCTTGGGGGCCCAACTACCGCTTTCGGTTTCCCCGGGCGGGCGGAACCGGGGCGATCTGGCAATCCCTGGGGGAGAAGCTTGACCAAGGCCGGGTGCGGGCGGGGGAGGCGGTGGTCAGGGTGGACCCGGAGCGCCGGGAGCTGGAGACCGCCTCGGGCCGTCTCATCCGCTACCAGGTCCTGCTTTCGACCATGCCTCTGGACCGGTTGGCGCAGTTGACGGGCCGGCCGGAATGGATAGGTGTCGCCGGGCGACTGCGCCGTTCCGCGGTCCTCATGGTGGGATTCGGTCTTCGGGGCGCCGTGCCGGAGGAACTGGCCACCAAGTGCTGGATGTACTTTCCCGACGAGCAGGTGCCGTGCTACCGGGTGACGGTCTTCAGCAATTACAGTCCCGCCAACGTGCCGGCGCCCGGGCGATTCTGGTCCCTGATGACCGAGGTCGCCTTCCGGCCGGGGACGCGCCCCCGGGTGCGGCAGGGGGCGCAGAAGATCATATCGGCGCTGGAGGGGGAAGCCTTGATTCCCGACCGCAGCGCAATCATCAGCGTGGCCGATCGGTACGCGGAGTACGCCTATCCCATCCCCTTCCGCGGTCGCGACGGGGTGGTGGATCCCCTGCTGCGGGAGCTGGAAGAGCAGGGAATATTCTCGCGGGGGCGGTTCGGTGCCTGGAAGTACGAGGTAGGCAACATGGACCATTCCTTCGCCCAGGGCTACGAGTGCGTGGAGCGGATAGCTGCGGGCGGGGGGCCGGAGATGGAGCCCACCCTGCACCGGCCGGACTGGGTGAATTCCCGGCGCAATGACTGAATGGGGCGGCGGACGGCCTCACCCCGTTTCAGGACTCCGGCAGCAGGCGGCGGCGGATGATGCGGGGTACCTGCCGGGCGATGCGGATACCACGGGGCAGGTGGTAACTGACCAGCCCCGGCCGGGCCAGGGTCTGGGGTAGATTGGCGCGGCGGAGATCCTCCAGTAGCGTGCTACGGTCGAGCCAGTCCTGCTGGACGAAGAAGGAATAGTGTTGCACCACAGTGTCCCGGATCACGACGTGATGCTTGCCGTGGGCGGGCGTCCATTCTCCCCAGCCGATTTCATCGTGCTCCGGCACTCCACCGATCTCCCTCCAGTGACGGTAGTCGTAGAGGATGCAGTTGATGTTGAAGCGCGCGGCGAACTCCCGGTACGGCTCGGAAACGACCTGCCGCAGGCGGCGGTTGGTCTGCTCCATGTCTATCGTACGGCGAATGGCCCACTCGGCGACCCGCGGATACTTCCAGACCGGCGCGTCGAAGGCATCGGTGCGGGGAAATCGGAAGCGATCCTGGTACTCGGCCGCGAGATCCGGGAGAACATCGAGCAGGTGATACAGGCCCAGTCCGCTGTTGGGGATGACTGGGGTTATCAGGGCCAGGTCGGGATCCGCGGCCCGCGCCGCGTAGGCCGCCAGCATCCGGTCCAGCCAGTCCCGGCAGACGAAGGTGTCCTCGTCCAGTTTGATGTAGATCGTCCCGGGATACCGGCGGACGCATTCGTTCTGGAGGCCGGAGATCAGCCGGCCGCGACCGCGGGGGCCGGAGATGGTGTCCCAGCGGACCTCGGGATGCTCCTGCACGGTCCGCCGGACGTATGCGAGCTGGCGGCCGCGGACTCCGTTGAGCAGGAAGACCACCCGCCGGAGCCGCGGAAGCGCGCGGCTGGCGAACAGGCAATCCATGCACAGGCGGAGGCAGTCCAGCCGGTGGCTGGTGAGTATCATCAGGACCACTGCAGGTTGCTCGTTCATTTCTCCAACCAGGCAGCGGTATTGTGCTCGTGCTGTGGGGCATGGCAAGCAGGAAGATAGTTTTCCTGGTCCCCGACATCTCCGCCCAGATCACCACCCCGGCGGTGCATTTCGCCACGCTGCTCGCGGAGGACTTCGAGGTGTCCGTCATCGGACCCGATCTGGGAGGCGGGGTCAGCGAACTGCATCGGGACTGCCCTTTCCTGCGACCGGTGCCGGCATCCCGTATCTATCGACTGCCCGAGTTCCTGGCCGGAACGCGGCGACTGTGCCGGCGGGCCGACGCGGATGCCGTCGTGGCCTTCAAGGCATACCTGGATACGGTCCTGCCTGCGCTGTGGGCCCGGCGAGGAGGAGGGCGCGCGCTGGTCTACCTGGATGAACTGGATTCCGCCGTGCTGGCCGGCATGAGCCGGACCGAGCGGGCGAAGCTCTGGTGCAGGCAGTTTCATCATCCGCTGGACGAGGTGTATTTTCCCCTGGCAGAGCGCCTGTTGCGCCACGCCGATCGGATCTTGTGTTCCAGCACCGCCCTCGCCCGACGGTTCGGGGGCGAGGTCGTACATTTCGGAGTGGACACGAGGCGTTTTGCCCCGCCCAGCCCGGAGACCACCGCCGCGCTGCGCGGCCGTGCCGGCCTGGCCCGCTACCGCACAATCGTCTTCGGCGGGGCGGTACGACCGCACAAGGGCGTCGAGCTGATCCTGGAGGCGATCCGGCGACTGGGCCGCGGGGATTTGCGGCTGGTGGTGGTGGGACCCGAAACCGAGCAGCTTCGATCACTGCGGGCCTCGCCGCGGTACGGACCTCTGTTGGTCTTCCTGGGCCCCCGGCCGCGGACTGAAATGCCCCACTACCTGGACCTGGCGGATCTGATCGTGCTGCCGTTGCAGGACACCTGTCTGGCACAGACCCAGGTTCCCTGCAAGGTCTTCGAGGCCATGGCGATGGCCAAGCCCATCGTCGCCACGGCGGTATCGGATCTTCCCGAAATCCTGGCTGGCTGCGGCATAGTGGTCCCACCGGCCGACCCGGAAGCCCTGGCGGGGGCGATAGGGCGCATCCTGGCGAATCCCGAAGAAGCCCGCCGCATGGGACGGGCCGCACGGGAGAAATGCATCCGGGAATACAGCGCCGGCCAGACCCGGCGGAAGCTGCTGGCGGTCCTGTCCGGGCTGGGGCTGGATCCCGAGCGCGGCGTGAAGGACGCTTGATGGAGGGCTCGAGGTCAGGATCCCGGGTTCCGCCGATCGCGGGACGAGGCCCTCGGGGGGGACAGGTTGCACGGAGGTTCCAGGGGGAATTCTCCAAGGCCTGGAACTTTTGTTCTGCAGGACTTCCAAGCCTTGGAAATCTTGCGCACCCGACTTCCAAACCTTGGAACCCCGCGGTACCCCCATCCATCTTTGAGTCACGCGGCCCGGATTCCAGAAACGCTGCCCGCACCCCGGGACGGGCTGCCCCCGGGCGGAGGAAGGCGGGGGCAGGACGATAGTGAGGGTTTTGTTCGTCAACCGGATGCTGGGGATGGCGCGGGGTGGGGGCGAGACCTTCGACCTGGAAATCGGCGCCCGGCTCGAGCGACTGGGATGCCGGGTCAGCTACTTGGCCGGGAGGCCACTGGTGCGGCGGCCGCCGGTGGTGCTCGGGCATCGCCGGGTGGACTGGCTGCGCACCCCTGATCTGACGTGGGTGCCCTGGGACCGCCTGCGGGGCGGCTGGCGCTTGCGGACGCTCGATTTCCAGCTTTTCGAGCGTCGGGCGGCGACGCGGGCCAGGTGGCTGGAGGGCGGTACGGACGTGATCCAGGTATGCGAGTTGGCCTGGTTCGTCGGCTGGTACAAGCGCCTGGGAGGGCGCACACCGGTGGTGCTTCGTCTTACGGCGCCGGACTTCTACGATCCGCTGGGAGGAGTGAACGCCGCGGACGCGGTGATTGCGTCGGGTGCCACGGTAAACCGGGTAAGACGCTCTCTCCGCGCCGACTGTGTGGCCATCCAGAACGGGGTGGACCCGGAATTATTCTCTCCAGGGGCCAGTGCCTTCCGACACGTACACGGGATACCGGCAGATGCCCTGGTGATCCTGATGGTGGCGCGCTTTCATTATGTGAAGCGGCATGACCTGGTGTTGGATGCCTTCGCGCGCCTGTGCCGCGCGGGATTCCCGGATGCCCGGCTGGTACTGGCGGGCAGCGGGCCCCTGGAGCGGCGCGTGCGGAGGCAGGCGGCGGAGTACCGACTGGGTTCGCGGGTGATATTCCTGGGGGAGACGCCTTTTTCGGATATGCCGGAGGTGTACCGGGCCGCGGACCTGGCCGTGATTGCGAGCGAATACGAGTCCTTCTGCTTTGCGGCCCTTGAAGCCATGGCCTGCGGCCTGGCCCTGGTGACGACGGACACCGAGTGGGTGCCCCGCCTGATCGGAAGGGAGCAGGGGGGGCTGGTGGTACCGCGCGGTGATGTGGCCGCCTTGGCGAGGGCCTTCGAAACTCTAGGGCGCAGGCCCGAACTGCGGAGCGGCATGGGCAGGTGGAACCGACGTGAGGTGGAAAGGCGCTACACCTGGGATGGCAGCGCACGGCGGTTGCTCGAACTCTACCGCGAGCTGACTTGCGCGCAAGGACGGCACCAGGGATGACGCCCTGGATTTCGAGATTCCTGGCCGCGAGGTTGCTTGACCGGCAGGCCGGGCATCGGCAGCGGGTGGCGGAGCGTTTCCAGCGCCTGAGGCACTACGACTACTTGGGCTGCGAGAGTCGCGAAGTGATCCGCCGGGTGCGTCTGGCGGCGTTGCTTGCGTGCGCGGCGGAGCACGTACCGCATTTCCGCACCCTTCTTAAGGGGGTGTCGATCCGGGCGGACAACGCCCTGGAGGTGCTGGCCGACCTGCCCCCCATGACACGGGAACAGATCCAATCCGACCGGGCGCGGTTCGTCAGTGACGCGGCGCAGGAGGTACGCGAGGACTATACCGGGGGGTCAACCGGTACGCCCATGAAATTCCTGGTGGACCCGGCTGCGCAGCGGGCGCGGGAGGCCTCGATCATGTGGGCCGACTCGCTGGCCGGGTGGCGTCCGGGCCATCGCATCGCCATGCTGTGGGGATCGGATCGCGACGTGTGCTCGGCCACCGCGAACCTGCGTTTGCGTCTGCGCTGGCTGATTGAAAACCGGCGGTGGTTTGACGCCTTCGAGATGTCGGAGAGGCGTCTCGAATCGTACCATCGGGCCCTCACCCGATTCCGTCCGCACCTGATCGTGGCATATGCCAGCGCCATTGACGAGTTGGCCGCCTACCTGGAGCAGAAGGATCTCCGGCCGCCATATCCCAGCCTGGCGATCGTCAGCTCGGCGGAAGTGCTGACCCAGGGGATGCGTCGGCGGGTGGAAGCGGTTTTCGCCTGTCCGGTATATGATCGGTACGGCAACCGTGAGGCGGGAGCCATCGCGGCCGAGTGTTCCGAGCACCGGGGACTGCATGTAAACGAGTTCGACTTCATAGTCGAGGTGGACAGTCCGGATCCGTTCAGACGCCCGGGGCCGTTGCGGCTGACCTATCTGGCGAACTACGCCATGCCCCTGATCCGCTACGACTCGGGTGACCTGGCGCTTCTCGCGGAGGGCCGGTGTCCCTGCGGCCGGGGTACCCGGAGACTCCAGCGTATCGTGGGCCGGATTTCGGATGTGATCGTCACGCGGAACGGGAACCGGATACACGGCGAGTACGTCACCCACCAACTGTACGGAGTAGAGGGAGTGCGGCGCTTCCAATTCATCCAGGAGAGTCTTGACGAGTACCGGTTGCTGTTGCAGCCGGAAGGCAAAGGCCCGCCAGTGGAGGTGACCGAGGAGATCCGCCGTAGGCTGGAGACTTCCTTGGGCCCCGGGGTACGGGTCATGATCGAGATCCGGCCGCAACTGGAGAAACTGCCTTCAGGCAAATTCCGTTTCACGGCGTCCCGGCTGCGCGAGGGAAGGCATGGGGACGCTGAGACAACCGGCGGTCCTCGGTGAGGATGTGACGCAGATAGCGCCAGCGGTCTCGCCGGATGGGACGGCGGCGGCTCAGCCGGAAGCCGACCAGGCCGGCATACAGTCCCCGCGGGTACTCGCGCAGGCGTCGTTCCCTCCATGCGTCGCGCAGGAAGAACAGGGCCGTTTTGAGGATACTGGCCAATGCCCAGGGCAGGGGATAGAGTTCCAACGGGATCCAGAGGTGGTTGCGCAACATGGTGACGAACTGGTCGGGGGTGCGTCCCGCCGGAACCCGTTTGTGTACCACCGCCGCCTCGGGGAAATAGAGCACGCGCCAGCCGGCCGCGATACAACAGCGGGCCAGATACTGTTCTTCGGCGCCGTAGCCGAAGTGCGCCGGGAAGCCTCCGGCCTGGTCGAAGGCCCGCCGCCGGAAACAGACTCCGCACCCGTCTATGTGGGCGATGTCGAACACGCTCCGGCCCCAGGTGGCGCGCGGGCGTGCAAAGGGCCAACACACGCTGCCCGTCGGGGTGCGGATTTCCAGATTGAGGGCGCCCGCGTCCGGAAAGCGGGAGAGGCCCCAGGCCAGCCTCGTCAGGGCTTTACTTCCGACCAGTTCAGCATCGCTGTCCAGGAACAGCAGGGCCTCTCCCCGGGCTTCGCGGGCGGCCAGGTTACGCCCCAGGGACGGACCATAGTTGCGCCCGGCCAGAATCAGTTTCACCCCGCAGCGGCGCCCGAGGGCCTGCTGCAACTCGGCCTGACAGGCGGCCGGTGAGCCGTTGTCCCAGACGATGATCTCGCGATCCTGGTAGTCCTGCCGTTCGACCGACTCGACCGCGGCGATAGTTTCAGCCGGTCGTTGCCAGCTCAGGATGAGGGTGGAAAAACGCATCCCAGTCCGCTCCGGATCACTCGATTCTCTTACGTCGCCGGAAATAGAGTCGCTCGGAGGAGATGAATTCGTCGGCCGGGTCGGCTAGTGTCCGGGGAAATACGCACAGGTCGGCGTAACGGCGCCCGCCCCATCCAGTGTAGTGAAGGCAAAGGTCTTCCACCAGCGACCGGTCGGCCAGGGAGCCGCTGAGGAGAAAGTCTCCCATCTCCTCGTAGGCCAGGAAGCGGTCGTAACCGCACGCGGCCACGAACGCCAGAAGCTGCTCCGGCGCGTCACCCTGCCGATGGAGAAAATAGGGGTCGAACTCGAAAAAAAGAACGGGGCTGACTTCCTCAAGCCAGTCCCGAGTAGCTCGGAGAACTTTCGCTTCGAATCCGTCGGTGTCGGATTTGAGTAACCGGGCTTCACGGAACTGGGCATGCTCCGCCAGGATGGAAACCAGGGTTCGGATCGGGATCCGGTGATGTCCGTGGTCCGCGATGCGGGCGGTGCCGCGGTCGTGTACGAGGTTGCCTTCGATGATGCC
>DTYT01000046.1 GCA_012961745.1 Kiritimatiellia bacterium
ATTCGAAGGGATTCTTTCCGACCGAAATGGCGTTTTCGCCCCTCCTGCTGGACGTGCTGGTGGATGAGGGATACGAGTGGGTGGTGGTGGCCAGTCATCACCTGAGCCGCACCTGTCCCACCTACTTGAATTACGCCAATCCGACGGGCACTTACAATGTGTATTCGAGTCCGCCGAACCGTGCCGACCGCCTGGGGCCTGCGCCTGAATTCGGATGGTGGTACGGGGAGCCGAATCCCGGCAACGCGGCCTGGAACGTTTCCCCCTTCGCCTATCAGTTGCACCGCGTCAAATACGTGGACCCGGAAACCGGCCAAGAAAAATTCATGATCGCGGTTCCGTCGGACGATGTGTTGAGCTACCGCTATGGCTATGCCAACGAGGGCATATCGAAAATCCAGGCCTACATCGCCCCTTTCGCCACCAATCCGGCACGCCCGGTGCTGGTCATGCCCGCCACCGACGGCGACAACGCCTGGGGTGGAGGCTATTCCTCCTGGATGGAAGCCACTCCCCAGTTCTTCGCCGACAGTGCGAATGCGGGCTATCACATCTGCAGCGTTCAGGATTTCGTGGATCAGTATGGTTCGAATGCCACGCTGGCGCATGTCGAGGACGGGGCCTGGATCTTTCCGGAAATGGACTACGGCTCCCCGTACTTCTTGAAGTGGATCGAGCCCCCCCTGGTGAACGAAAACGCCGGCGCGACCAACCGCTACCCGGGCACTCGGGTCGACCTGGAAACCCCCGGTTTCTCCCGGAAGTTCTACAACTACGCCCCCTTGATGGCGGGGGCCAACTGGTGTCTCACCGCGGAACAGATCTGGAAGGATGAAGGCGGTACGGTAGAAACCTGGAGGATCCAGGCGCCTTACGATTGGGACGGTTCGTGGACCGGGGCCAACATCGTGGAACTGGCCTGGCATATCTACCTCGGCGGTTGGGACTCCGGCTTCAATTACTACGGCGGCGTCGGAAACGACGACGAGGTCAAACCCTCCCTGGCAACCCGCCGGGCTGTGGAAACCCTGCAGGACTACCTATTCGCCCGCACCGAACTGGATCTGACCCCCCCGACCCTGCTGCGGCCCCAGCGCTTCCCCTGGAATCCCGGCGGGTATACCTTCGGCTGGTTCAACAGCTACGGCTCGGGCACGAATCTGGCCTACCTCAAGAAGATGCCGTCCGAGTTCTACATCTGGACGCTGGCCTACGACCTGTCCGGTATCACCTCTGTTACCGCGAAGGTGCGCCTGGACTACGACGGGGTGAACCCCCTGTCCGACAACCAGAACGAGACCTATGCAGGCGGCCCGGACGTGGGACCCTGGATCGAGCTGCCCATGGAAAAGCGCACTCTCCCCAAGGACCGGACTACTCTGAACAATCTGGCGGACAACCCCGAAATCGACTTCTTCATCACTTCGCCGGAAGTGGCCGACTATTACTTCGTGCGCATATGCGAGAGCAATGTGCCCGGCTTCCGGGGAAAGCTTCTTGACTACTATATCGAGGCGTTCGACGGCCGCGGTAACCGGGCTCGGTCGGAGATCCAGCACGTGTTCGTGGAAGACGACGGACAGGGCGGTCCGCCGCCCTCCACTGCCGCCTTCTCGGAGGATCCTCGGGATTGCGCTCCGCTGGGTATTACCTATGACGCCGCCAGCGGACCGTTGAGCAATACCACCCAGGTGGTCGCGTGGGTCAGCTTCGACGACGGCGCCGCCTTCACCGACTACGGCATGACTTACCTCGGCGGAGGTATATCGGAAGTCACCAACATCACGGTCCCCGACAACGCACCCTCGGCGAAGGTGTACTTCGAGAATGGCGGCGGAACTGTTCGGGATGACAACCAGGGCCAGTACTGGAGCACCAGCATCCGGGACTGCGATCAGCCCAGCGGACCATCGGAGGTTTCCTTCGCCAACGCACCGGCCTGCCAGCCCGTGGAGGTGACCTACTACCCCAACGCCGGACCACTCCAGGGGGCCACGCAGATATTCATGCACCTGGGTTACAACGGATGGGAGCAGGTGATCCCCACCCAGGCGATGACGCGGGTGTCCAATAACCTGTGGCGGATCACCCTGCAACCCCCGACCGGCGCCCGGCAGATGGACATGGCCTTCAATGACGGGGCGGGCACCTGGGACAATCACGACGGTCAGGACTGGCATTTTGCCCTGAATGAGTGCCCACCGCCGCCGCTCCCGGCGGGGGTGACCATAACCAACCCGCCGACCGACATCACGGTCACCTACGAGGTCAGCAACTACACGCTGCGAGGCACGGTGAGCGACCACGTCGTCGGATTCCTGCTCTGGACCAACGAGCTGGCGGGGACTTCGGGGATAGCCAGCGCCGTGAACCCGTGGACCATCTGGAGCCTGCCGCCGGCCGTGGGTACCAACCGGATTACGGTGGTCGGTACCAATGCCATAGAGATTGCCGTGACGGATGCCTGGGATGAGGCCGGCCAGCCCGTTTACGGCGACGGATGGGAACCCAACGACAACGGGGGCGCGGGCCTGGGGGATTGGACCTTCTATACCAGCAGCAGTGACGGAGACCGCAACGGAAGGTTCATCGGAGCCAACGACGCTCTGGACATAGGATCTCCCGCCTGGGGCCTGTATGCCAACCAGGGAAATCTCTCCGAGGCCAAGCGATGGCTCGCGTCGCCACTGGAAACCGGCCATACCTTGCATGTGCAGATCGACAACGGGTATATCTCCGATGGGGGCAGTATCGGGATCGCCCTCCAGAACCAGGCGGGAGAGACCTTGTGGGAATTCTATTTCACCGGGGGCGGACAATACTACAGCATTACGGGCGGGGCCACGGATATCACCTGGACCCCCGGAGGGCTGGAAATCGAGGTGACGCTGGATTCTGCCACGACCTACGTTTCGCGCATAGGCCCGCGGGGCGGGACGATCCAGACCAACCACGGCAATCTGCTGGGCCTCGCCGACATGACGGTTCGTCTGTTCCGCGCCTGGAACTACACGGCCGGCGCCGGCTCGGATTACGACTTCTTCTTCAACGACTTGAAGATCACCCACCGGGAACCGGCCTCCGGCGGAAGCACCGGCGACACCGTACATATCGTCCGCCAGGACGGCTCCCAGGACAGCAACCATGACGGCATATCCGACTACTGGTCGGTGCGCTTCGGATATGATCCGCACGGTCCCGACATTTCGATGAACGACGACGACGCAGACGGGTTCAACAACCTCCAGGAATACATCGCCGATACCCACCCCAGGGACGCCGCGGCGGCATTCACGAATCGGCTCCAGATCGTCGGCCTGAACGGTGACATCCTGCAGATACGTCTCCAAGGTCCCACCACCAACAGTCGCATCTACCATCTGCTGGCCACCCCGAATCTCCTGCATCAGGACTGGCAGGCGGAGGGCGGCCCGTGCCCCGGGGATGACGGCGGCGGTCCGCTGACTCTGACCGTTTCCAACCTGCAATCCCGGGGGGTCTATCGCGCCCGCGTCAGCCTCCCCTGAGCCCCATCTCCGGCAAGGCCGTCGCCACCCTGTGAAAAATTGAAAGGGTGTCCTATAATCTCAGAGCCATGCGGTGGCGGAGGAAATGGAGAATTCACCAACAGGGCCGGGTGCACGCGGTGAACGTCTCCGCGCAGAGGGGTGTACCCAAGCAGCCGCAGCCGGAGTTGCGAGTGGACCGGTGGGGTGGGGTGGGTGATGCGCACCGCGGGCCGCACGGCCGACAGGTGAGCTTGCTGGCTTGGGAGGAGGCGGTTCGCTTCACCCGTGGGCACGGGCTGGAAGTGTCACCCGGAGACTTTGCCGAGAACGTGACCCTGGAGGGGATCGACACCCGCTGCATCGGATTGCTGGACCGGTTGAGGCTGGGCCCGGAGGTGGAGCTTGAGATCACCGCCCGCGGCAAGGAATGCCATAGCAACCGCTGCGGGATTTTCCGCCGGACCGGCGCCTGCGTCATGCCGGACCGCGGGCTGTTCGCGAGGGTGGTCGGTAACGGGACCGTCAAACCCGGCGACCCGGTGGTCCATCTGCGCTACCCGCTGACCGTGTTGGTGCTGGTCCTCAGTACGCGGGCCCACCGGGGCGATTACCCGGATCGCAGCGGGGCGGAGTTGAGCCGTCTTGTGGAGCAATTTTTCCGCGGCCGCGCCTGGAACCCCCGGGTCGTCAGGACGGTGCTGCCGGATGATGCCCACCTCCTGAAGCGCAGGCTGGGGCAGGCCCGGCGCCGGCGCGCTGATATCGTTTTCACCTGCGGCAGTACCGGCCTGGGCCCCTATGATATCGCCCCGGCGGTCGTCTCCCGGGCGGTAGATCGGCTGATTCCGGGCGTGATGGAGGCGATCCGGCTCAAATACGGGACCCAGAGGCCCGCGGCCCTGCTATCGTGCAGCATAGCCGGAGTGATGGGACGGACCTTGGTATATGCCGTGCCCGGGAGCCCGGGCGCGGTGCGTGAATACTGGGAAGAGATAGCGAAAACCGTTGAACATGCGATCCTGATGGTTCACGGTGTAGACGTCCATGGCGGGTGACGGCGCCCCATACCCGGGAGTCGGTCTTGCCGGCCGAGCTTCGCCCACCGGACGGATTGCGGGAATGCGG
>DTYT01000047.1 GCA_012961745.1 Kiritimatiellia bacterium
CGACCAGGGAGAGTACGCGGCGGCCTACGGGCTGCCTTTCGAATTCCATACGGATCAATGGTCGCGGGTGGAAGTGGAACTCGACTACCTCGGCCAGCAGGTGGGGGTTGATGCCGCCGGCCCGGACCAGACCGCCTTGTGGTATCACCGGTACGGCGGCGAAGACCCGTGCGATCCCCGCGACGTGTGGGAACTGGGGCGTCCGGACGATTCGTCGCTGGGTGCGGGGGGCGCGCCGCCGCACGCCCACAGCGGTGACTGGTGTTACGGCACCGACCTGAACGGGACCTATCCGGCGGATGCGCTCATGGAGTTGTACTCTCCGCTCTTCGACTTGCGGATCCCTTCTGCGGACTCGACCGATACCAACAACCTGAGCAGCTACTTCCTGGTGTTCTACGAATGGTTGGACCTGGCCGACAGCAACGACGTCGTTCGCGTGGATATCGTCCGTCCCGAGACCGAGGCGGACGTCATGCAGCGTAGGTCCGGAACCAGCCGCTCCAACATCGTGGTGGTGGCCCCGCGCAACAACGCCTACAACACCACCGGGGCGTGGCGGCGGGTGGTGGCCCCGCTGGATGTGGCCGGAAACGAGACCAACCTGTACCTGAGGTTCACGCTGCAGTCGGACGGTTCCGGCGTGGCGGGCGGCTGGTATGTTGACGACGTGGCCATCGTGCAGGCGGCGGAGATCAGCGGAGTGCTCACCAACAGCTCGGCATCACCGTGGTCCAACGTGGTGGTGCTCTTGCTGGGGGAGAACTTCGATGGCGAGGTCTTGGCCAGCACCGTGAGCGATGGGAATGGACACTTCGCCTTCGGGCTGCTGCCGGTGGGCCGCTACAAGGTGGGAGCGATCGGCAGCGTGTTCGGTCCTTTTGATGTTTCGGGGGTGTCGGATCTGGGGGCGACCAACGTGGAGGAGCTGGTGATCAGGCAGATAGGTTCCGCTCCCGGCGCCCCCACGCAGCTGCGGTGGCCGGCGGTCCCCGGCATGCGCTATCGCGTGGAATATTGCCCGGCGCTTCCCGGGCCCTGGTACGTGCTGAATGAGCTGACGGCCACGGATACCAACGCGGTGTATGTGGACTGGGGGGCGCGGGAACACCGTTTCTATCGGATCGTGATAGCGGGCGATTGATTTTGATTTGACGCGCTTTGCGTCGAAGGTAACATGGAAGGCCGGTTGGGCGGCAAAGGAGTACGGCATGAAGTCCAGAAGAATCCCGAGCATGATGATGTCCTTGCTGGTGATGGTTGCCCTGGCGGGTTGCGACTGGAGCGCCGGGGGTGACAGTGACTTCAACACTTCCCGGGGTGCGGGTGTGAACGTGAACATTTCCGGCGTCTACCACGGGAACCTGCCTGGGGGGCGCGCGGTCTCTCAGACCTCCCACGGGAACATAACCCAGCTCACCATTATGCAATCCGGCAACAAGATCGAGGTGGTCGACAATCAGGGTTCGCGGTATCGCGGAACGGTCGGCTCTCCTGGAGCGGTGGCCGAGCCGGACTCCTCGGGGACCTATCCGGCGGGCGTGGAGTTGGTGCAGTACCAGTTGAGTTTCGAGGGTAAGGACGAGGTGGCTGCCAAGGACATCAGCTTCGTCGGGGTGATCCACGTGGTCGCCGTGCAGGATATCACCGGTTCGGCATCCACCCAGTATGTCGGTTCGGCCCAAACCAACAGCTACACGGTCGTGGATTCCGGCCAGACCAATATCGTCACCGAGATCATCACCCCCCTGCCCGGGGGAGGAAGCCAGACCGTCACCATCACCATAGACGGCGAGACGGGCGAGGAGATCTCGCGCACGGTCACCACCAGCGAGGGCGAGTCCGAGGTCCGGGTCTTCGAGCTGACGGAGGCCAATTCCCAGTACCGGATGGAGGGCACCTGGGTCGAAGAGGCCGGGCTGGTAGCCGATGTGGACGCTTTGTCGGCCGGATCGGGGGGGACCGTGACCACCGGAGGTTCTTCCGAGTAGCGGCCCGTGCCGCTTCGGCGATCCGGGCCAGGCCGCGGTCAGTCACTGAGCGGCCCTTTCGATCCTCGGCGGAAAGGACGTGTCCGTCACCTGCAATGATCCTGCGGCGACGGGCCGGGCCTTGCGCCCTTCTTCCTCCGCCGGGTGGAGCGGCTGCCCACCGCGTTACTGGGTTGAGAGGCGATACCAGTGGGCCGGGGCCGGGACGCCCGGCGCGGTGTCCACCCAGGAGTTGGGACCGACCCGGCCCTCCAGGTTGGTGCGCGTGACCCAGTCGGAGCCGTCGAAGTCTTCCAGCCGGTAATGCCACGCGGCGTCGCCGGACCACTGCAGCGCAATACCCTCGGGAGCGCGCGTGATATTGGTGAACCGGGCTGCGGCGTCGAAGATATCCAGGGCGAGGTAGTGGTTCGGATTGGTCTCGATCGTCTCCGGGTAGCCGGCTACGCCGTGCACGCGGACATAGTACACCCCGGCGGTCAAACGCGGCTCGAAGATCGCGGAGAAATAGGAGCTGTTGCCGTCGTCGTTCTCGGCGATCAGGTGGTTGGTGCCGCCGCTATAGAGGGACAGATACGTGTCACCCACGCTATACGGATTGCTACTGTCGGTCAGCAGCAGTACGGCGGCATCGTTGCTCAGCGTGAAACCGAACCAATCCACGTCACCGCTGGGAAACAGGGAGCAGGCGAGCCGCTGGCCGCTGGATATCCAGGTTGCCTGCGTAAGGCTGTTGTTGGGTTCGTAATCGTCCGGCCGGTGAATTTCCAGGATGAGGGAGTACGCCTCCAGCGGGTCGTCCGAGTATTCCTTGAGGCGGATGAAGTACTGGCCGGCATTCAACTGCGTCGCGAGGTAGGAATAGTAGGTGTAACTGCTCTCGTCGTCGTTGGAGGCAACCGGGTTGAGCCCTGCATCGTAGAGCCACAGGATCGTGTCACCGTCGATTTCTCCCAGCGTGAGTATCTCGACATAGGCGGAGTTGGTGAGGGTGAACGTGGCCCAATCCTGATCTCCGGACGGGTAGAAGGTATGGTGCTGGCGGCGACCGGGCTGGATGAGGGAAGCGTTGGCAGACGAGTCATCGGGTTCGTACCCGTCCCTTAGGTTGAGGATGCCGAAGTGCAGCGCGTACCGGCCCACCGCCGCGGTGCCGGTGGCGGTGAGAGCGGCATAATAGCGGCCCGGGGCCATGTTGCTCCGGGTGAGCACGGTGAACGGGGAAGGCGAGGCCGCGGCTATGGCGGTCAGACTGGAGTCGTACAGGGTGACCACGATCCCCGTCGCGCCGACCGCGGTAACCCGGACATCCGAGGTCTGGGCGAGGTCGAAGTACACCCAGTCCTGGTCGCCGCTGGGGAGGCTGCGGAATTGCAGTCGGCCGTCGCAGACGGCCGACGCCGCCGCCCAGGAATCGTCCGGCTCGTACTCATCGGTCCATTCCTGCTCGTAGAGCAGTGCGGCGTGCGCATTGGCCCGCCCGAAGCCGTATTCCAGACTTTTCCCCTCGTTGGTATAGGCTTGTGCCCTCCAGTCGGTGGGATCGCAGCTCTCCACCAGCGCGCGGCGCACCTGGAGCGCGGTCCAGTCGGGATGTCGGCAAAACAACAGCGCCGCAATCCCGGCCACGATGGGGGCGGAGGCCGAGGTGCCCTCCCACTCGAAATAATAGTCGCCGTCGGCATAGCCGCCGGAGCCGCGGCGGTCGGTGGTGGCGAGCGCGAGGGAGCCGCCTCCGGCGGCAGCCATCGCTTCGACCGGCGGACCGAAATCCGCAAACCAGGAGCGGCGGTCGTAGTTGGACAGCCCGGACACCGTGAGGACCTCCGGGGAGGCGGAGAGATCGCGGCTGTAGCGCCGTAGAACACCGTCGTTGCCCAGGGCACAGCACACGAGGCACCCCTTGCCGTTGCGGCCCAGAGCAGTGGCGCGCCGGATGGCGGAGAAGATGGTTTCCGACGGATCGAGGTAGTAGCAGATCGCGATCACCCCGGCGGTCCGGGCGGCATAGTCCAAGGCCTCGGCCACGTCGCTGTCAGTGTAGAACTCGCCGAAGACACGCAGCGGAAGGAAGCGGCATTGGTGGGCGATTCCCACCACGCCAGTGCCGTTGACCGCCGCGATCATGGACCCTAGCACCGCGGTGCCGTGGTTTTCATCGGCGGTGACCGGCCGCGGATCGTTGTCGTTGTCATGGAAGTCCCAGCCGTACAGGTCGTCCGTGTATCCGTTGCCGTCGTTGTCTGCCCCGTCCGCCACCTCGGCCGAGTTGGAGTACAGAACCGGGTTGAGGTCCTCGTGATCAATATCGAAACCGTCGTCCAGAACCGCGATCACCACCGCCGACGTACCCCGGGTGATATCCCAAGCGGTCTGGGCATATACGTCCCGGTTGCTCATGCCGCCACCTTGGCCGGTGTTGTGTAATGACCACTGGTTGGTGAAAAGCGGATCCGGGGGAAGAAACTTCGGCCGCGACTGGCGCAGATAGTCGGCCTCCGCCCATTCCACCATGGGGAGGCTCCTCAGCCGCGAGAGAAAGGCGGACATCTGGTTGGTGCCGGCAGAAACGAGGTAGAGGCCGCTCCGCCCGAGCGGGCGGAGTACGCCGCCACCCAGTCGCTGGACAGCCGCCCGGATCTCATCCGGCGGGGAGCCCGCTACCGGCCGGACCACCGCCTGCTCCAGCCGGAAAACCGCCGGGCCGGGCTTGTACCGGACACACGAGAGGCGCTGCATGCCCCCCTCCCGCGCACGGCGCATTACATCCTCGAGCAGACCGTCGGCGGCCAGGGAGTACACCGCGGCGCCATGCCTGCGGTTGAAAAACAGCAGGTGGGCTCCCGGACCGAGATCCGCCGGCGC
>DTYT01000048.1 GCA_012961745.1 Kiritimatiellia bacterium
CGCGAGCTGCAGCGGCAGGTGCACCAGTTGCCTGAGGCGCAGGCAGCCATGCGGGTCCTGCAGCGGGGTACCGCCTTGGTGGTGGTGCCGGATCTGCAACTGGGGGTCGAGTTATGCAATCGTTTCGCTCCCGAACACCTGGAAGTGATGGTCCGGCGGCCGCAGATTGTCCTGCGCCGCGTTCAGGCGGCGGGAGCCGTGTTCGTCGGGCGCTGGACGCCGGAGGCAGTGGGCGATTACGCTGCGGGGCCCAGCCATGTACTCCCCACCGGTGGCAGCGCGGCCCTGTTCTCGGGGCTCACCGCGCGGGACTTCCAGCGTCGCATGAGCGTGGTGCATTATACCCGGCGCGACCTGGAGGAAGCCGACGGGGTGATACAGGCGTTTGCAGAGATGGAGCGTCTTGCGGGACACGGCCGGGCCTCTGCCGCGCGTCTGGCCCGGGGGAGGGGACGGACGCGGTGACTATGGCTGACGGCCAGGGTCCCTACGGGACCACCCGGTTCGCACGACCGGCGGTGAAGGCCATGCGGGGATATGAGCCGGGCGAACAGCCGCGGCGGAGGGATATCATCAAGCTCAACACCAACGAGAATCCCTATCCTCCGTCGCCTCGCGTCGCGCAAGCGCTGGCCGGGTTGGACTACCGCTTGCTCAGCCTGTACCCGGATCCCTTGTGCACGGAACTCCGTGAAGAACTGGCCCGGCTGCATCGTTGTTCTCCGCGGGAAGTGATCGTGGGCAACGGCAGCGATGACATTCTTGCAATGTGTTTCCGGGCCTTTGTCGATGTGGGAGATCGGGTGGGCTATGTAGATCCCTCCTACTCGCTTTATCCGGTCTTGAGCGAAATCGCCGGCGCGGAAAAGGCGCCGGTTCCTCTCGGTGAGGGCTTTAGTTGGAAACCGCCGCCGGGGTACGAGGCCAAGATGTTCCTGCTCACCAATCCCAACGCCCCGACCGGCGTGCTCCTGCCCGCGGAGCGGGTGGAGGACTTTGTCAAATCGTTCGGGGGCCTGGTGGTGATTGACGAGGCATACGCGGATTTCGCGCGGGAGAACTGCGCCTACCTGGCAATCCGGTTCTCCAACGTGCTGGTGGTGCGCAGTCTTTCGAAATCATATTCCCTTGCGGGTCTACGCGTCGGATACGCCTTGGGTTGCGAAGCCCTCATCGAATCGCTGCTCAAGGTGAAGGATTCATACAACGTCGGTCTGCCGGCGCAGGTGGCCGCACTTGCCGCCCTGCGTGATCGCAAGCACATGCTTCGCAATGTGGAGATTGTCCGCATGATGCGTGAGCGGATGCGCGGGGAGCTGGAGAAGCGGGGGTTCGAGGTCGCCCCGTCGGAGACGAATTTCCTCTGGGTGAGGCATCCCCGGGTGCCGGCCGGAGAACTTCTCCGGCGATTGAAGGGGGACGGGATCCTGGTGCGCCGTTTCCCCGGGGAAAAGACGGGGGACTACCTGCGTATCACCGTGGGAACCGAGGCGGACTTGTATGCCCTGACGGGGGCACTCGACCGCCTGCTGCCGCAGTGACGGGCATGATCAACGCACGATGAGAAGGCACACGCTCAGGAGCGCCGCAGGAATCCGCGCCATCGTCCGGTCCGGATTATGCCACGGATGTGGCGCCTGTGCGGGAATATGCCCTGCCGGAACCCTGCAGATCGGCGGCGAGGGATTCCCGCGCCAGGTCTCACGGTGCCTCGAATGCAACCGCTGCGTGGAAATCTGTTCCGGGGTGGGCGTTGATTTCCAGCGCTTGGGGGAGTACGTGTTCGGCGAGGGATATACCTACGGAGATTTTCTAGGCAAGGTGCTGGAAGCCCGCGTGGGACATGCCACGGATCTACGAGTGCGCCTGGCGGGCGCCAGTGGCGGAGTAGTGTCCGCGCTGCTGGTTCATCTCCTGAAGACGAAAGAGGTGGATGCGGTGGTTGTTTCCCGGCCGTCTCCCGCTAATCTCTTCCTGAGTACCGGGTTGGTTGCGCGCACCCCGGAGGAGATCATCACGGCAGCGGGATCGCACTACTCGCGGAGTTCGACCATGACGGTGTTGGCGGATTTGAAAGACCGCGGCGAACGCATCGCACTGGTGGGATTACCGTGTCATATTCACGCGTTGCGGACTGCCCAGTCCAATTCGCCGCCGGAGTGGCGCAACGTGGTTTTCGTCGTCGGACTATTCTGTCATTTTACCCTGCCACCGGGCGCGGTCGCGGATCTGGCGCATATTGCCGGGGGGCGCAGGCGCCAGCCGGTGCGGATATGCTACCGTGACAAAGAGTCAATGGGGTGGCCTTTCGACGGACCGCGGGTCTTTTACGCAGACGGCAGCTCGTGGACGTCCGCTTACCTCCCCTCGGAGGTCATGTCGATCCTGGGACATCTCTATCCGCTGGGCCGATGTCTGCTCTGCGTGGACGCCACTGCGGAGTTCGCCGATCTTTCCGTGGGAGACCCCTGGATACGGAAGGACGACGGAGGTTGGAAGTACACCCAGCCGGAAGGAAACTCGGTCATCCTGATACGAACGGACACCGGTCGGCAGATCCTGCATCGGGCGGAATCCGCGGGGGCGATCACCTC
>DTYT01000049.1 GCA_012961745.1 Kiritimatiellia bacterium
GCCACGGGCCTGGGGGCGAGCCAGCCGTATCCGGAAAGTATCGGCACCCTCTGGTCCGCCGGGTTCCATGAATACGCCTCCCCCCCCCGCGGCCGCCGCCTCCTGCATTCGGATTCTGGGCCATGGATGGGCAGAAGTCCATTCTGCTTTTCATACCCGCATGCGGCCGCCCCCTCTTTTTGAGCTGACCGCTGTCCGGCGTCCGTATAGACTGTCGGCATCAGCCGACAGAAGTAAGAAGAGGAGCCGTACCCCGATGAAAGCCAGGCGCGTTGAACGGGCGCTGCTGAGCGTATACGACAAGTCCGGGATTGTGGATTTCGCCCGGGGATTGGACTCTCTGGGCATAGAAATTGTATCCACCGGCGGTACCGCGCGCACGCTGCGCGAGGCCGGGATTCCCGTCCTGGACATTTCGGAGCTGACCGGCTTCCCCGAGATTCTGGATGGAAGGGTGAAGACCCTGCATCCGGCAGTCCAGGCCGGGATTCTCTATCGCCGGGATGATCCCCAGCACGCCGCTACGCTGCGGAAGCATCAACTCAAGCCCGTGGACCTGGTGTGTGTCAATCTCTACCCTTTCGAACGGACCGTCGCCCGGCCCGAGGGTTCCTTCGCGGAGGCCATGGAAAACATCGACGTCGGCGGTCCCACCATGATCCGGGCGGCCGCCAAGAACCACGCCCACGTGACCGCAGTCATCGATCCGGAGGACTACCCCCTGGTGTTGGAACAGCTTCGGTCCACGGGAGACACCACCCCCGAACTGCGGCGTCGCCTCGCCCGGAAGGTTTTCGCCCGGACGGCGAAATACGATGCCGCGATTGCCCGCTATCTGTCCGAGCAGATCGGCGAAAAACCTCCCTTTCTGGCGGTATTTGGGGAGAAGGGGGCCGCCTTGCGCTACGGCGAGAATCCGCACCAGAAGGGCTTCGTGTACGCGCGGGACGACACCGTTTCCCCTTCCCTGGTAGCTGCCGAACAGCTCCACGGCAAACAATTGTCCTACAACAACTACTTGGACGGCGACGCGGCGCTGGCCGCGGTCGGCGAACTGGCTCCTCAGACCGCGGTAGCGATCATCAAGCACGGTGATCCCTGCGGCTACGCCACCGGCGAGTCGGTCCGCCGCGCACTGGAATCCGCCTGGGCGGGTGATCCGGTCTCCGCATTCGGCAGCGTCATTGCCTTCTCGCGGCCGGTGGACGGCGAGGCGGCCCGATTCCTGCAGGACCGGTTCGTCGAGGTGCTGATTGCGCCGGATTTCTCGCCGGAAGCTCTGGAAATTCTCACCCGGCGGCAGAATGTGCGCCTGCTGCGGCTGGCAGGCGAACCCCGGGCGGCTGAGCGGGGATGGAATCTGCGGTCCATCGGAGGCGGCATCCTGGTGCAGAGTCGTGACGCCGCACTCCTCACGCAGTGGATGGTCCCCACCGAGCACGTTTTCCCGGAGGTCAAACGGCCCTTGGCGGAATTCGGCATTCGGGCATGCAAGTACGTGAAGTCCAACGCGGTGGTGATCGTCTGCGAATATGAACCCGGACAGTTCATGCTGCTGGGCATGGGGGCGGGGCAACCCAACCGGGTGGATGCGGTACGCAAGCTGGCCCTCCCCCGGGCATTGGAGAACATCGGGCACATGTATGAGGCGGACGCCTACGGCTCCTCTCCACAGGAATTTGCCAATCGCATCATGCGCGAGGCGGTCCTGGTTTCCGACGCCTTCTTCCCCTTCGCCGACAGTATCGAGCATGCCGCCCAAGCCGGCATCCGATACATCGTGCAGCCGGGCGGATCGCGCCGGGATGAGGAAGTCATCGCGGCCTGCGACCGCTTCGGAATCGCCATGGTCTTCACCGGCATGCGTCACTTCCTTCACTGAGGATGGCCGGTCGGTTGACTCGGAGGACAGCGCTCCCGCGACCGGCACGGAATCGTATTGACTCTGGAGGCTGCCTGGGGGTTAATGATCCCGAGGGGGAGCACGCGCGGGAGACACCGCAAGTGAAACCGGGGGCACTGGCAAGTTGCGGCACGATCCTTCTGGCGGTGATGACGACCGCGGCGCCCCGGGCGGCCAAAACGCATGTCTTCACCGATCCGGCCGATGACACGCTGGTGGAGTCGGCCGCGGACGCCTATGACCTGACCAGCGTGGAAGTATCCCGCAGATCGTCGAACGTGATCCGATTTGTTATTCCCCTGAAGGAAGAACTGCCCAAGACGCCCCCGGACGGTTCGGGATGGAAGGTCTTTCTGGATATAGACGACGATGCGACCACCGGGGACACCTTTATCAAGGGCATGGGGATTGACGTCTATATCGTGGCTACGTTTGCCGCCGCCCGACGCAAGTGGGAAGCGGTGACCATTCCGCGTATCCCCCGGCTCCAAAACACCCCGTTCACCATACGGCATTTCCGCGTCAGGAAAACAAGCGTCAAGCTGGAAATACTGAGCCCGGCATTCATTTCGCGCGACCAGTGGAAATTCGTCATGGAAGTATGGGAAGGCAACCGTTGCGTGGATCGCCTGCCTAACGAGGGGACCTTGCGGTTTCCCCCCGCTCCGGCTACTGGAAGATGACTCCCCCCGAAAAAGAGACACCTTCCGGCCAGCCTTCGTCTCCGGCCGAACCGGGCAAGTCCGCCGAGGCGAGGGTCAGCCCCCAGCAGGTCCATGAGTTCCTTCGGCTGGCGGGGCGGGCGATCAGTAACGCCACGTTGTACGGACCGCATCACCCGCTGGCGGTAGCGGCCGCGGATGATTGCTACCGTGCCTTTGATGTGATGATGAAACCGGTCTCCCGGGTCAACATCAGCATGGCGGAAAAGGACTTGCTGATTGAGGGCAAACCCGCAGACGCCCGCAATCCGTTCATCCGCCTGCTGGCCGACCGACTGCGCAGCCTGGAGGTGGCGGGTTTTTCGCTCCTGCGGGGGATGCCGCACGAGGAGTTCGTGCGCTTCATCGAAATCTTGGCCACCCCGCCCCCGGAGGATGAAGGTCCCGATGGGCTCCTCCGGCGCATGCAGCAGAAGGACCTGCGCTACGTCCTCGCCGAACGGGTAAGGTATGAACGCGTCACGGAGAGCCAGGCGGTAGTGGACCGCGAGGAAGAGGAAACCGTGCGCCGCACCCTGCCCATGGTCCAGCAGGTGCTGGCTTTCCTCAAGGGAGATACGGACCGCATGGAAAGGGAGTCCCTTAAAACCATGGAAAACGCCGCCGATGACGCCGACCGGCTGGCCGAGTTGATCATGGAAGCCGCCGCCGTCCGCCAGCGCGCCACCGGTTTGGCCCAGGGGGAGACTCTGGCGGATATCGTCATCGGGTGCCTGCGGCGCACTTTCGACGGCCTGCTCGCCACGCGGCACGGTTCCACGCAGAAGGGACGCCGGATGATCCGCAAGACGCTCCTTCTGCTTGAGAAGGAAATACTCGACCGTCTGCGGGGAGTCGCCGGGGAACTGTCTGCCGCTGAACTGGAAGCCATCTCCGAAACGGTAAACGACATGGTAGAGCAACTGGACGTGGATTCGCTCGCCGGGGAATACGTAAAGCGAATGTCGGCCCTGAAGAAGGCCGAAGGCCGCATCCGCCGCTACATCAAGAGGCGCGGCCAAGGGGCTCTTTCACCGGATGACCCCCTGGCCCAATCACTCATGCAAAGCGGACTTTCCCCCGAGGGCTGGTCGCGACTGGTCATCAGCACCATCCACCCTTCCGCCCCGGCGGGCACCGAACTCCAGATCCCCAGTGGAATCGGAGCGCTTGCCGCGCTGCTGGAAGAGCTGGATGAGCTGATGAAGGCGCCCGAGCGTGGGGCTGACGATCTCCGGCAGGTCATGGACCGTATCGGCACCGAGGTCGAACGCGCCGCTGACCGCACCGAAGCCCGGATCGGGGAACTGGAGAAAAAGCTCGCCTCTGAGGAGGAAATGCTGATCGGCGTGGAGGAGGCGGAGCGCCAGAAGATTCGGCTCTCACGCCGGGAAATGCTGGAGCTGCTGGCCGAGATCGCCCAGGAACTGGCCCAGTCCCTTTCCGCGATAAACTGCGCGGTGGGAATGCTGCTGGCCCGGCACCTTGGAGACATAAGCAACGATCAGCAGGATGTCCTCCAAGTGGCCGCCCGCTGCGGGCAGCGGCTGGACAGGCTGCTGGCCCGGCTGGTGGAAATTGTGGGGTTGCCCTCGGGCCTCACCCCGGAAAAGGATCGCGCCTATACCCCCCTGCGCCCCCCGCCCCCTGTAACCTGAGTCGGGGCGCGGCGATGGAGCTTATCTGCCCAGGGCTTTCTTGCGCTGGTAGAAGGCCTCCGCCTTGCGGTAAGTCTCATCCAGGCGGCTGATCTGCGACTCACGGAACGAGGATTTGAACTGCGCCAGGAGCCGCTGTTGCTCGGAGGTGAGACGATCCGGCACCGCCACCTGCACCCGCACGTGATGATCCCCCTTGCGGCCGTCGGCGTGGATCCCCATTCCACGCAGCCGGAACATCCGCCCGCTCTGCGTTCCCGCGGGAATCTTCAACCGGGTGTACCCATGGATCGTGGGTACCCGGATCTCACCCCCCAGCGCCGCGATATGAAAAGGCACCGGAACCTCGCAGAAAGTATGCAGGTCGTGCCGTTCAAACAAATCATGGGGGCGCACGTGAATGACCACGAAAAGATCCCCGGGCGGCGCTCCATGCCTCCCTCCTTCTCCCGCGCGCCGCACGCGCAGCCGCGATCCCGTTTCCACTCCCGGCGGGATTTGGACTTTGATCGTACGGCGGGCCTGAACGCGCCCCTCACCCCCGCACCGCGGGCAGGGGCTGCCTACCACCCGTCCGCTGCCGCCACACACCGAACAGGTCTGACGGATATGGATGAAGCCGTTGCCGCGTACTTCTACACCGGAGCCGCGGCAATTGGGACACACCCGGGGCCGGGTGCCCGGAGCAGCCCCGCTGCCGCCACAGGCGGCGCATTCCTGCAGCACCGAATAGGACACCTCCCGCTCGCTTCCCAACGCGGCCTCCTCGAAATCCACCTCCAGATCCAGACGCAGATCCACGCCGCGATCGGGCGCCCGCCTGGTCCGGGTCCCCGCCCCCATGCCGAAGAAGTCATCGAAAATGCTGCCCGAACCCCCGAAAGCCTCCATGAACACCCGCAATGCCTCGTCCAGATCCAGGCCCAAGCCCGCCGTCCCTGCCGCGGCGGCCGCTCCCCCGGAAGTGAACACGCGACGACCGAACCGGTCGTACTGGCTCCGCTTCCTCGGATCGCTGAGGACCTCGTAGGCTTCCGTAATCTCCTTGAATTTTCCTTCTGCCTCCTTGTCACCCGGATTGCGGTCGGGGTGATACTTCAGGGCCAGCCGCCGGTAGGCCTTCTTGATATCCTCCTCGGAGGCGTCCCGGCTGACGCCCAGAATCTCGTAGTAATCCCTGTCGATCACCGCCGTCACTCCTCAGCCCCGGGGTCCTGGGGCCTCTCCGGCCGGGGTGCGCCCGCGGAGACGACTACGCGCGCTTCCCGCAGCAGCCGGTCGCCGATGGTGTAGCCCCTCCGCGTCTCGGCCACGACCACGTTCTCCGGATGCTCCTCGGAAGGAATGTGGGCTACAGCCTCGTGCACACGGGGATCGAAATTCCTGCCCACCGACTCTATCGGCCTCACGCCGTACTTTTGGAGAAGCCGCATCAGCTGCTGATGCACCCGCTGGAATCCCTCCAGGATGGAATCCTGAACCTGATGCTGTTCGGCGGCGCTGATCCCCAGCTCAAAGTGATCCACCACCGTCAGCAGCTCCAGCAGGAATCCTTCCAAGGCCCGGCGGGATATTTCCGCCTTCTCCCGTTCGACACGCTTGCGGAAATTCTCAAAGTCCGCCTGCAGGCGCATCAGGCGGTCCTTCAACGCCTTGTTCTCATCCGCCGCCCTCTCCGGAGCGACCACGGTGTCCCTCGCTCCGTGGGCGGCGGACTCCTTCCCCGCGGCCGCTTCACGCGGTTCCTTCTCCTCGCGCTTGCTGGATCGGGAAGACGCCAATTCTCTGCCTCCTTCCTCCGGGGTCAAAACAAACCCGCGCCCGGACGCCCGACCTGGCACCCGACCGTCCGGCGATTCCGGGATGTAAAATAAGGGGTCGGCCCCACATCTTCAAGCCGCGTCCGGCTGGATGTCTTCCTCCTGGCCGGAATGGGGATTGACGAGTGCAACGGATTGTGCCAAGACTTGTGCGAGGGAAAAATGACCGAGTTCATCTTCTATTGCGCTCACTGCGGCGCAAAGCTGTCGGCGGACGACAGCGAGATCGGGGAGGAATTCGACTGTCCTACCTGCGGAACCACCCAGAAGGTCCCGGACAGCAGCACCACGGCCACCCGTTCGGATGAGCAGCCGGTCTCCACTACTGAACAGCGGCCTTCCCCTGCAGAGATCACGCAGCCCCGCGATCGGGCGCCCGCCAAGCCGGCCAGCCGCAAGCTCGTCATCAAGACCTCGCAACTGGAAGAGGAGTTGGCCGAACGCGAAACCGCCGAGAAGCTGGAGGAAGAAGTGGAAGAGGAAGTAGCCGGTTCCGGGCTGCGGATGCTGGGCATGGCCATCGGGACCGCATCGGTGATCCTGTTCGTGCTGGCTATTGTCTGGATGGTCTACGCCGCCAGCAGCGCGAATCGTGAATGGTGGATCCTGATGCTGACCTTCCTCAGCGTGTTCGTCTTGTCCCTCATGGGGGTGGTGGTTGCGGTCCTCGCGTTCCGTGTCGAAAGAATCACCGCCCTGGTGGAGATCGCACACCTCGAAATGGAAGAATAGAGGCTGCTTCACGGCGGGCTCCTCAAAGCCCGGAGGGGCGGGGAGCCTCCGCAGCCTTATGGCGGCGCCGCCACCCCCGGTCACCGCGGCTAGACCGACGACCCCCGCCAGTGAAGCTTGTGGCGCAGTAGGGCAAAGTAACGCGTGCTTTCCAGAAAGACGATGTGCGCGGTGCGGACGCTCTTCTTTACCGTCAAGCAGTCCCCCTCGGCGACCCGCTCGTGCTGCTGGCCATCCGCCGAGAAGAGTAGTCGCTTCGGCGTATCCCCAACCTGTACTTCCACGACGCTGTCAGCCGAAAGGATCAGGGGGCGGTTGCTCAAGGTGTGGGGACATATCGGATTGACGATCATGACATTGCAGCCCGGATGCACGATCGGGCCGCCCGCGGAAAGAGAATGCCCTGTACTCCCGGTGGGCGTGGAAACAATCAAACCATCACAAACATAGGAGGTTACCGCTTCCCCGTTGACCGCAACCTCCAACGTCGCCACCCGCGTGGTCTCACCCCAGCCCATGGCGAAATCATTCAAAGCATGGTACTCGGAGACCTCCCCGGTCTGTGCCCGCCGGATCGTGCACCGCAGAATGA
>DTYT01000050.1 GCA_012961745.1 Kiritimatiellia bacterium
AGAGGGGTGCTGCTGGAGAGGTTTGAACGACTCAAACGTCGGCTCGAGGCGGAAGGACTGTTCGATGCGCGCCGGAAGAAGCCGATACCGCTCTTGCCGCGACGGATCGGGATTGTCACCTCACCCACCGGCGCCGCCCTGCGCGATATTTTCAACGTCCTCGGCCGGCGTTTTTCAGGACTTGGGGTGGTGATCTCACCCGCCCGGGTGCAGGGCGAGGGGGCCGCCGAGGAGATCGCTGAGGGCGTCCGGCGGCTCAACGCGTACGGGGAGGTGGACGTTATTATCGTAACCCGCGGCGGGGGGAGTCTGGATGACCTGTGGTGCTTCAATGAAGAGCCGGTGGCGCGGGCGATCGCCGCTTCCCGGATCCCGGTCATATCCGCGGTAGGACACCAGATCGACTACACCATCGCCGATTTTGCAGCGGACCTGAGAGCTCCCACCCCTTCCGCCGCGGCGGAGCTCGTCGTCGGTCGCAAGGCGGAGTTCCGCGACCGGATCAAAGGGTTGGCGGCCCGGATGGACCGCTCGCTGCGTCTGAAAGCGGCCGAGATGCGCGCCCGGTTCAACCGGGTGGCAAGCAGCTACGTTTTCCGGGAACCGGGACACCTGGTCGGCAGATGCCGGGAGAGCGTGAGTCATTGCCGGGAACTGTGCCTGCTGAGGCTCAAGGGGGATCTGGACGACCGGCGGCGGCGGGTGGATGATCTGGAAAGCGCGCTACTGCATATGCTGGAACTGCGTTCCCGGGCGATACGCCAGAGGGTGGACGGGTTGGGATCCCGGCTGGCGTCGCTCAATCCGTCGGCGGTGCTGGCGCGGGGCTACAGCATGACTCTTGATAGGTCGGGCCGGGCGCTGCTCTCGGCGGCCGGGGTGCGCCCCGGCGAAGAGATCGTGACCGTACTGTATCGCGGAAGGTTGAAATCGGTAGTCCGGGCGGCAATGGGAAAAGCAACCCCCAGCAGGCAGGAGGAGCCAGATGAAGACCGATCGGGAGGATGAAGAGCGAGGGGAGCCGTCCTCCTTCGAGGATGCGCTCAGGCGACTGGAGCAGATCGTCCAGGCGATGGAGGCCGGAGACCTCAAGCTGGAGGACATGATGGCCTACTTTGAAGAAGGGATGAAGCTGGTAGAATTGTGTAACCGCAAGCTGCAGGAGGTGGAGGAAAAGGTCAAAATACTGGTGAAAAAGGGAGAAGAGCTGGCGGCCGAGGAGTTCCACCCGGAAGGTGAGAGCGCCTGATGGCTGCCGGACACCGCAGGGGTGGCAGCAGGCAATCAGATACAGCAGGATGACCAAGGCCATGAAAATCAAGATCATCGGATCGATCGGGGTTTTCCTGGCGGCGGTGCTCAGTGCGCCGGCGGTGGGACCCGGCGTGGCGCGCCAGTTGAGCGAGCAAATAGCGGACGCCGTGGAAAAAGTCATGCCCTCGGTAGTGGTGATTCGGACAGAGGCGGTCGTGATCCGAAGGGCCAGGGACATATTCTTCGGATACATCTACGGGATACCGGAACGCCTAGCTGGCCAAGGCTCGGGGGTAATCATCACCAAGGATGGCTACGTGCTGACAAGCAACCACGTCGTCACGCCTGCCGAGAAGATCGAGGTGGTGCTGAGCGGTGGCCGCAAGTTTCCGGCCCGGATAGTAGGCCGGGATCCGCAGACCGACCTGGCGGTGGTCAAGATAGAAGCACCCGCCCGCGTGCAGTTCGTGCCCGCCGAGGCGGGGGACTCCGATCGGTTGCGGGTGGGTGA
>DTYT01000051.1 GCA_012961745.1 Kiritimatiellia bacterium
AATGGGCTTGGGAGGTCCCAGTATGAGAAAGAGGATAGTTTCCTTGGGGCTCCCCCTGTGGGTCGCTGGTGGGTTGTGCTTGGGATGGGTTTGGGGGCCTGCTTGGGCGTCGGAGATACACTATGCGCTGGTAAATCCGGATTTTGAGAAAGGCGGGCTGCAAGGGTGGGAAGTCCGGGTGGACGGGCTGGAGATCGGTATCTGCAGCAATGCCTCGTTCAATAGTTCTCGGGCGGCGAGGATTCGGGGGAGCTTTGCGAGCGAGAGCTGGGTGACCAATATTCTTTCGCAGAAGTTCTCGGTGAAGGCCGGCGACGTGGTGAGTGCAGTGGGATTTATATGGTGGCGGACCAATGTGCATCAGAATGTCGAGGGGGCTTCCCGGTTGTCGGTTTCTTTTGCCGGCCCAATCGAGTCGACGACCAATAGTTGGACGGCGGCCACGGAGGGCTGGACTTTCTTCGAGATCTACGGCGGACTGGGCGGTACCATGAACGGGGGATTTGAAAAGGGCTCCCTGGAGCATTGGATGGTAGGGGCCGATGATTTGGAATTGACGGTTTCGAGGCAAGATGCCGCCGAGGGACAATACGCCTTGCGGATGCAGGGAACGTGGACAAATGGATGGAGCTGGAACCATGTCTCGCAGGGAATGATGCTATTGGGCGGCGAGATTTTCACTGCGCGGGCCAGGATGCGGATCGATACCTTGTCAAAGGACGGCGGATGGGCAGTGGCGGGGATAAAGTTTGAGGATGCCAATGGCAACACGCTTGTGGAGGATGCCCGTCATGCGACCACCAACACCGCGGGGTGGATAAGCCTTGAGCTGACACATCTGGTGCCCAGCAACGGTTTCTATGTCTTGCGTTGTTTCGTATGTGGCAATCCAGGTAGTGGGGGTCAGGTTGATGCAGACGTGTTTTTCGACGATGTGTGCGGGCAGCGGAAGCCGGTATCCGTAACGGACGGATCCTTCGAAAGGGGGGACCTCGACGCCTGGTCGGTGGGAACCGATCATCTGGCAGCGGACGTGACGACGTCAAGGGCGAAAGAGGGAACTTGTTCGTTGCGCTTGAACGGATCGTGGCAGGGCTGGAGTTTTAATCAGGCTTCCCAGGGGTTCTATTTGCCATCGGGGGCAGTGGTCAGAGCCGGGGGGTGGTTGTGGATAGAGGATTTTTCCAACAGTGCCGGCTGGGCGGTGGCCGGGCTGAAGCTGGAGCGGCAGGGGGGTGGGGCGTCATTCGAGCGGTGTTACGGCCAGGGAGGCCCCCGGGGGCAGTGGTTGAACTTGGGATTTGATGCGCTGATCACGAATGCGGGAGTTTATGATCTCCGTTGCATGGTGTGCGGCGACGTGGGAAGCGGCAGCGCCGCGGCCGACGTGTATTTCGACGATATTCAGTTGTCAATGGACGGGTTTCCGACCGGGATCACTGTGGATGCGGAATTGGCGATTACTTTTGCAGGTTGCTCAGGCGGTGAAGCGTTTACCAGCAGGGTGGAAATCTATGTAGATTCAGTCATGCTGAAAGGGTCCTCTGCCGATGCTCAACCTGTGTATGAGAGCTTCCAGGCGCTGAGAGAATGGGCGGAGGCTATCGCCAATGACTCGGCGGAGGACGATATTCCGGCGGTCGAATATCCGCCACTCTATGCGTATGGCTACCCGGCCGGAGAGAGCAATCCAGTGATCTATCCTTCGGTGGTGGAGATAGGTATTCCTGCGTGGCGGTTCAGGTATTTCACTAATGACCTCGCAATAGTCTGGACCAACACGCTGATGACGGCAGCGTTGGGCACTGCAGGATACATTGAGTTTGACCAGTATATGTATTGTGCCCGCACGTGGCATACGGATCGCGGAGCACCGCTAGACACCAAAACCGGGACGCCCTATTTCGTACTGGGAGATCGTGACAATGCCAGCAGCGAGTTCGGAGACGGCCCCTTTTCCCAGGTACATACGTATACTGTCGGCGAGCCGCTGAGCAATTTTCCGCGGCGCATTGTCAGCGTCTACGACGGGTGGTGGCCGACCCGGCTGAACATCGTATTTGAGGAAAATCTCGCCTCGTATGACCGCGAATACGACAAATACTTCTGTCTCTACGGCATTGCTACCAACGGTGTGGATTGCGGCTCCAAATCGGTGTGGATCGAACTGAACGGGTATGATTCGGTCGGGGCCACGAATTTTCATTTCCGCTCCCAGGAAATACACATGGGATGGGCTTGCGAGGCGGAGACCCGCGGAATGCTGGACTACCCGAACTGTACGTATCAAGACCACAACGAAGTCGCCGTCCGTGCCCCTTGGAAATACTGCCTTTTGAACCGCGATGGCTGGTTCGTCCAGCAGGTGCCACGAGGCAGTGCGACGATAGAACCGGTGGAGACGTATGTTTGGGAGTCGGGGTGGTGGACATACGGGGCATACGAAGAATACCTGTTCACCTGGCCTAACGCCGCCTCGGGCGTGAGGTCCATCTGGGACGATGATAGCGTGGACGCAGTACCAGGTCCGGCTTCCTATTTTGTGGGTTACAAGATCGGTCATCTTTACGGCAGCAATGAGTGGGGAGAACCGGTTTACCCCGCCTTCCTGGAAGTCCGCGGGAATGGCTATTTCCGGATGGCGGACAGGGACGGCGTAATGGGGGGAAGTTTCCGACCGCTGTCCATGGATATTTTCGGCATATTTCAGGGAAAAGAGGACGCTCCCTTGATGCCGGAATCCTACCTGGCGCTGATGTCGCGCACTACCTCTACGAACAGTGAGGAAGACAACAGCTATCTCCAGGTGGCGATTCCGGTTCGATCCAAGACGAACCAGTGGTTGGTGGGCGCGATCAACTTCAAGGGATACTTCACTCCGTCGCAGACGCCCGACGGGGTCTATTTCGAGTTGGAGAACGATATTTATGCAAACCGTGCGGTTGTGCGCGATGAGCACGGATGGCTCAACGCTTTCGCTCAGGTGGACATGTATTGGCGCGGGAGCATGCTGATCAACGGCGGCGATGAAGCCCATGATGTGGATGTCATCATGGTTAACAAGGCGGACGGGGAATGGGTGACGCACTACCCCCTTAACCCGCCCAGCAACGTTTATCACCGCACCCTGACCACTCTGCAGAGCAACGACACGGTCTACATCATGCAGCAGGACCGTGGGAGGGACTCATACGGATACAATCCCGAAGCTCCCTACCGGAAGGTCAGCTGCATGGAAATAGCGCTCCTGGATGATGGTGGCCGCCGGATGAAACTTGATGTGTACGAGCAGAGCACATTGTCGGAAATCAACGACAATATCGTTGTAGCGGGTGCGATTGACGAGGATCTTTCAAGGGGAGAGGGGGTCCATTATCGCTATCGGTATCGGGCAGTGTACGCCCCGGGAGTCACGATACTCAATCCTAACTCCCCGGATGGGGGAGAGAATTGGTCCAACAACGCATATCTGATCGAAGTCCTGGCTACCGACGGAGATGATTCGTCCCTATACGTGGATCTCTACTACGGCAATGGGCAGGCGGATGCCTGGATACACATCAACACTAACGAGCTGCTTATGGTGCCGGATTCGGACCACCGGGTTTCCTATCTGTGGAATGTGAGTCAGGTGCCGGCAGGCGCATACTACCTCCGCGCGGAGGCCCGCCGGCTTGACGGTAGCGGGCGCACTGGCTTCGACGTGTCCGATTCGCGGCTCCAAGTAGGGCACACAATCGGGCTCCCCAACAACCTGCCACCGGAGGACGAGATAGTCACCAACGAGTACGGCTACCTGGGAACCAACATGAGCTTCGAAACCGGCGGGCTCCACGGTTGGACGGTTGGGACGGACCACCTCCAGGCCGGTGCATCGCCGTATCGAGCATGGGACGGTATCTATTCCTGCCGGATGACGGGCAGTTGGGCACGGGCTGGGCAGAGCAACATATGGAGCTGGAACTGTCTCGCCCAGGAGCTTTCCTGCTCAGAAGGAGAGGTCCTGCGTGTGAGGGGACGGATATACATTGCACACCTGGAAAAGACGGGAACCAACTGGATCCGATGCGGGATCAAGATGGAAAGCACCAACGAGACGGGCAGCACCTGGGCGGGCCAGGAATTCGACGGAAGTCACACCGGCGTATGGATCAGCGTGGACTTCGAGCGCACTGCGCCAGTTACCGGGAGCGACCGGCTGCTGCTGTGGGTAGCGGGCTATGACGGTTGCGCCGCGGACGTGTTTTTCGACAATCTTCAAGTAACCAGTACTAATCAGGGTACCGTGGTGACCAATCAATATCGCGAAGGCTATTGGGCTTCGGATGATCCCGTGGATGCCTCGGATACCGATGTCCTGGC
>DTYT01000052.1 GCA_012961745.1 Kiritimatiellia bacterium
CCCGGAACGCCTTCAAAGCTGCTCAACACTTCCAGTTCCACGCCGTACTTCTTGGCAAACTCCACCGCCCGCGACTGCAGTACCCGGGCTCCCAGACTGGCCAGCTCCAGCATCTCGTCAAAGGCCATTTCCGGCACCTTGCGTGCTTCCGGGACCAGTCGCGGATCGGCGGTATACACCCCGTCCACGTCCGTGTAGATCTGGCAGCGGTCCGCTTTCAGAACCGCCGCCAGCGCCACCGCGGTAGTATCCGAGCCCCCCCGCCCCAGAGTGCTGATATCCGCGGTCGGCGTCATACCCTGGAATCCCGCCACGATTACAACTTTCCCTTCATCCAGCGCATCCCGTACTCTCTCCGGGTGGATACCCTGAATCTTCGCCTTGGTATGCACCGTATCGGTCACGATGCCCGCCTGGAATCCGGTCATGGAAACCGCATCCACTCCGATGGCGTGCAGCGCCATGGCCAGCAGCGCAATGCTGACCTGCTCGCCGGTAGCCAGAAGCATATCCAACTCGCGTTCGTCCGGATCCGGATCGATCTCCCGCGCCATTCTGATCAGGCGGTCGGTGGTATCGCCCATGGCGCTGACGACCACCACCAACCGATGCCCCGCCCGGTGCATCCGCGCGATACGTTCCGCGGCCTTGCGTATGCGATCGACATCGGCTATCGAGCTGCCACCGTACTTCTGGACCAACAGCGCCATATCCCACCGTCGGCTTCGGCCCGCCGATCACGGCTTCAAGAACCCCACATTATACGACCCCGGCCTCCTCTTTCCAGAACAAGGCGGACCCCTGCAGCGGGCCCTCCAGACGGTATCATGTGCCGCGAACGCCTTGGGGGATCATTCGGCAGTCGTCTTCTAATCAAAATCCACTATCCGAAAACGCACGGTGGGCGCTCCCACAATGGAAAGGCGGTCAATTTCCGCAACCGCTTCCCGCATTCCGGCCTCCAGGGTGGCGTGGGTGATGATGATCACCGGCACATGCTCGCCGCTGCGCTCCTCCTTCTGCACAACCGACGCAATGCTGATCCGATGTTCCCCAAGGATCCGCGCCACCTGAGCCAGCATCCCCGGCCGATCGGGCAGCGACAGCCTGAGATAGAACCGTGAGTAGGTCTGCCCCAGTGACCGGACCTCACCATAGGTGTCGTGTCTCACCAACGCCGGCACGCGACCCGCGGCTCCGAAATGCAGATTGCGCGCGACGTCCGCCAGATCACTGAGCACCGCGCCGGCCGTCGGCAGCCTGCCCGCCCCCTTGCCGTAATACAGGGTGTCTCCGACTATGTCTCCCCGGATCAGCACCGCGTTGAACACCCCCGAAACCGATGCCAGCATATGGCGACGCGCGATCAGCGCGGGATGAACTCCAACCACGATGCCGCCTCCCTGGTGGGAAATGACCGCCAGGAGTTTGATACGGTAGCCGAGCTCCCCGGCGTAACGGATATCCAGGGGAGTGACCTGACGGATTCCTTCGACCTCCACTTTGTCAAAGGCTATTGGAAAACCATAGGCCAGTGAGCCCAGAATGACCGCCCTGTGCGCCGTATCAGTACCATCCACGTCCAGCGAAGGGTCTGCTTCCGCGTAGCCGGCCTGCTGTGCCGCCTTCAGAACCTCCTGGAAGGGACGCATGCTCCGCTCCATCTCGGTCAGGATATAGTTGCAGGTTCCGTTTACGATACCGTAGATGGACTCGATGTGATTGGCTACCAGTCCCTCGCGAAGGGCACGGATCACCGGTATGCCGCCGCCTACGCTGGCCTCATAATACAAGTCGGCCCCCGACCTCTGCGCCGCGGAAAAGATTTCCTCGGCATGCTCGGCGAGCAACGCCTTGTTCGCCGTGACCACCGGCTTGCCCCGCTGCAGGGCCTGCAATACCAGCTCCCGCGCGGCACCGGTTCCCCCGATCAGCTCCACCACGATGTCCACAGCGGGATCGTCCACCACCGCGGCGGCATCCCGGGTGAGCAGACTGCGGTCTACCCGCACCCCCCGATCCCGCTCCAGATCAATATCAGCAATACGGTGCAACTCCAGCCGCAACCCCGTGCGACGCTCGATCAGATCCCCGCGACGCTGCAGTGCATCAACGACCCCCGCTCCGACCACTCCGAAGCCCAAGAGCCCCACCCGGTATACCCTGCGTTGTACTCCACTGGCCATCAGCCGCCCCCCTCGCAGCAGCGCCTCAATTTAACCTAAATCACCCCGCGTACAAGCCTAGAATCCCGACCCGGCGCGGTTTGACTCTCTGTCGACCCGGCGGTATCCTGTTCCCGATGAAGGTCATATCATGGGTGGGGTTCGTGTGCCTCTTCCTGCTGGCACCCGCAATAGGCGGTGCGCAAGAAGATTCCCCTGCGCCGCCGAAGAAAAACCGGGGCGCGTGCCGCGAATACAGCCGGAACATCACATTCAGCGCTCCACCCCCGGTTGCACCTGCTGCTCCACGACAAACATCCGCTACGGTCAGCCCGCGACACGACTTCAAGGTGCCCGAACGGGACTTCAGCCCCGCGAACCTGGTCCTCCCCCCGGTACCCCCCTCCATCCCCACC
>DTYT01000053.1 GCA_012961745.1 Kiritimatiellia bacterium
CGGTGGCGGCGGTGGTCAGCGTGGAATCGGCCGCGCTCGCGGAACGGGTGTGCTCTTTGCTGCTCCGGGAGGGCGTGCCGTTGGTGGTCGTGGGCCGCGGCTCCAACCTGCTCGTTGCCGACCGAGGCTACGACGGCGTAGTGGTGCGGATCCTGGCGTGCGAGCCGGAGATAATCCGTGAGGGGGGAATGCTGGATGTGTTCGCGGGTTCGCATACCGATGACGTGGCGCGCTGTGCGGTGGAGTTGGGTCTGACGGGGCTGGAGTTCGCCGCGGGTCTGCCCGGGTCGTTGGGGGCAGCAGTGTGGGGAAATGCCGGGGGATTCGGTTCCGACATGTCTAAGGTCACCGATTCGGCTTGCGTGCTGGACCCGGGCGGGCGGGTCTCGTGGTGGGACTCCGCTGCTCTGGGGTTCGGCTACCGGGAAAGCGCGCTGCAGCACAAGCCGGGGATTCTGTTGCGGGTACGGCTCCGGCTGCATAGCGCTGATCGCGATCAGATCCGACGGCGGTGGGAGGCCATACTGCAAGAGCGCCGCAGTCGCTTTCCAGACTGGCGTCAGCGGGCCAATGCAGGGTGCTTTTTCCGAAATCCACCGGGGCTTCACGCCGCGGTTCTCATAGAGCGGTCGGGCGCCAGGAACCGCAGCCGCGGCGGGGCCCGGGTATGGGAGCGGCATGCCGGCTTCATTATCGGGGAAAGGCCGGGGTGTACTGCAGCGGATATACTGGATCTCGGGCTGCAGATCGCCCAGGACGTCCGGCGGCATTTCGGAGTCGACCTTCTGCCGGAGGTACGCTTTCTGGGAGACTTTGGAGATCTGCTTCCTCCCCGCTGGCGGGCGTGGAGCTGCGTCAAGATCATTGAACCTGCCTGAACTTACCGGCATACTGCCCGGCGGGCGGAATGCCGGCCGAGAGACGGTGATTTCCGAGTCCCTGGAGGACGGATGGGAAAGAGGACCGAACAGGCCAAACCACTGGATGCCGGGGCACGCCTGGCGCCGCGAAGGGATTTCCCGATCTTCGAGAACTGGCCGGACCTGATCTATCTGGACAACGCTGCAACGACGCACAAACCGGCCGCGGTTCTGTCCCGGCTGGACGAATTCTATCGGTTGACCTACGCCAATGTTCACCGCGGAGTGTATCGTCTTGCCGAGGAGGCCACCGCGGCCTACGAAGAGGCGCGTCGGCAGGTAGCCGCGTTCATCGGTTGTGAAGATACCGGAGAGCTGATTTTCACCCGGGGCACTACCGAAGGGATCAATCTGGCGGCCGGCTCACTGGATTCGCTGGTGCAGGATGGAGACGAAATTTTGGTTACCGCCCTGGAGCATCACAGCAACCTGATTCCGTGGCAACAACTCTGCCGCCGCCGGTCGCTGAGGCTGAGAGTGTGTCCGGTCACTCCCGCAGGGGAGTTGGACCTGGCTGCGCTGGAGCGGATGCTGACTCCTCGGACCCGGGTGGCGGCATTTGCCATGGTGTCGAACGCGCTCGGCACGGTGGTACCTGCCGTGAAAGTGATCGCTGCCGCCCGGCAGGCGGGTGCGGTGACGGTGGTCGATGCTGCCCAGGCGGTTCCCTGCCTGCCGGTAGCGGTCGGTGATCTCGGTTGTGATTTCCTGGTCTTCTCGGGTCACAAGATGTTGGGGCCGATGGGGATCGGGGTGCTCTACGGCCGCCGGGAAATTCTGGAGAAGCTTCCGCCATACATGACCGGTGGAGAGATGATCAGTAGGGTGGGCTGGGATGGGGCTCAATGGGCAGAGCTGCCGCAGAAGTTTGAAGCTGGCACCCCCAACGCCGCAGGGGCGGTAGGATTGGCGGCGGCCGTCCGCTACCTGGAGGAGATCGGTATGGATAGGATCCGGGCCCATGAAACGGAGCTGGGCCGGAGGGCGCGGGAACTCCTGGGGCGGATTCCGGGGGTGCGGGTTTTGGGTTGCCCCGCCGCCTGCTGTGGCATAGTTTCCTTTGTTGTCCCGGGAATCCACCCGCACGATCTGGCTCAGTTCCTGGCGCGGGAGAATATAGCGGTGCGTGCGGGGCGCCTTTGTGCGCAGCCGTTGTTGCGGACACTGGGTGTGGAGGCGGTAACGCGGGTGAGCTTCTACGTGTACAACGATCTCGCCGAGGTGGAAAAGATGGCCGAGGCGGTGGAGAAGGGGATCCGTTTTTTCAAGGCAAAGAAGTAGCGGTCGGCGGTGATGCGCAGCCCCTCTGAAGATCCGTACACTGATGCAGTGATGCGGCATTTCCGCAATCCTCGCCACCGGCGGCCGGTTCCGCCGGGGGAAGCCCTGGCGGAGGAAAACAATCCTCTTTGCGGCGACCGTATCCGGGTTACATTGCGACTGGCCGACGGGGTAGTCCGCGGATTGGAGTACGACATCTGCGGTTGCGCCCTCAGTACAGCATCGGCCTCGATGATGTCCTGCATCCTGAACGGGAAGACGCCCGCCGAGGTGCGGCGTCTGACAGCGCTTTTCCAGCGTCTGGTTGCTGGAGGCGAGATATCGGGAAAGGAGCGGAGCGAGCTGGGAGAAGTCGTGGCCTTCCAGCAGATACGCAGCTATCCGGTGCGGCGCAAGTGCGCGTTGCTCCCCTGGCGAGCACTGGAAAAGGCTCTGGCTACGCTGGATAGACCGGCCGGAAGAGGGAGCAGCAAGGAGGCAGGCGGATGAACGCAATAGTGCGCACGATCACTGCGGCGGCGATAGTAGTGATGCTGGGGCCGCCGCTGAGCCGCGGAGAGGGTGTGGTCACCGGGGAGGAAGCGCCGATGCCCCTGAAACGTGTGGTGCTCTTCACCAGTGGGGTGGGCTATTTCGAACACGCCGGAGTCGTGGATGCGTCCTGCCCCGTGACATTCCGCTTCCGCCCGGAGGTGATGGTGGATGTGATCCGCTCTCTGGTGGTGTTGGACCGCGGTCCCGGCTCGGTGGTGGCCGGGGTTTATGACTCGCGTGAGCCGCTTGAACGGACTTTGCGCAGCCTTTCGGTGAATCTGTCCGACAATCCCGCCCTGCACGAGATACTGCGACGGCTGCGCGGGCGGAACGTGGAGCTCGCCACTGTGGAGGGTAATGTCAAAGGCCGCGTGGTCAGCGTGCAGAAAAGGATCGTGATCGGTGAGAAGGGGGCGGAGGAACACCATGCCGTGAATCTTTTTACCGGGGGAGGACTACGGTCGGTGAGCCTCGACGACGTCCGTGCGTGTGCCGTGCTCGACGATCAGGTGAACCGCGACCTGAACCGGGCGCTGAATCTGCTGACCACGGCACGGGATCTCAATCACAAGCTGCTGCGACTGGTCTTTTCCGGTGGGGAGCGGCGTGAAGTCAGGATCGGCTATCTGCGGGAGACCCCGGTGTGGAAGACCAGTTACCGCGTCGTGAGGCAGGGTGATCGCACGTTGCTGCAGGGATGGGCGCACCTGGAGAACACCACGGAGATCGACTGGAACGGTGTGATACTTACGCTCACTTCCGCCCGCCCCGTCTCGTTTATTCAGAACCTCTACGACCCGATCTACGTCAAGCGCCCGGAGATTCCTCTGCCCGGACAACGCCGGCTGCAGCCGGGACGGCATCAAGCTCGGCTGAAGGAAGATTGGATGGTGGAGGAAAAGCCCGCGGGAGTGCGCATGAAGGGATTGTTTGCCGGTCGCGCCGAGGTGCCCGCGGGAGCGGTGGCGGAGGCGGCCGAAGGCTATCCCGCGGCGCCCACGGTGAGCACCATGGAGCGCCTGCTCCCCGCCGCCGAGGGGCGACGGAGCGGTGAGGTGTTCGTCTACCAGCTCAATGAGGCTCTGACTCTGGAGAAGAATCGCGCTGCCATGGTGCCGATCGTGAACGCGATGGTCGCCACGGAGTGGTTGACAGTGGTCAACCCGCGAATCAACTCGGGTACGCCGATGAACGGCGTGGTGGTTAGTAATACCAGCGGCAACTTCCTGAGCGCGGGCCCGGTGACGGTTTTTGAAGAGGGAATCTATGTCGGCGAGGGGCTCCTTTCGGATACACCGGAGGGTGAGGAGGAGATCATATCCTACGCGGATGACTCACGCAGCCTGGCGGATATCGAAGTGGAACCGCGTTCCGAAGCAGTCCTTTCGGTGAAGATAAACAAGGCGACCTTGGAGGCCCGGGTCAAGCGGGTAGTGAAAACC
>DTYT01000054.1 GCA_012961745.1 Kiritimatiellia bacterium
AAAATACTTCGCGGATCGGCCAAGCCGTCCGATTGTCCCGCTTTCGGCAATCCCTGCACGCCGGATCATCCCTTGGGTGCACCCATGGTGTCTTCGGAGGGCGCCTGCCACGCATATTTTCTCTACTGCCGCAAGAGTAATCCCGACCACGCATAAGTCGGCCGCCTATCACCCGCCGTGGCGCAACATCAACCGCTGGCCTGGAGTTCATCCGGGTCTTGGTCACTGGTCCCGGTGGGATTAAGATGGAGTGATGAGCACCGGGTACCCAAGCCGGCGCGGCTGGCTGGCGGCGGCCGCTGTGGCGCTGTTGTGTGCGTGCGCCCGGCAGCACACACCGCCCCCCCCGCGTGACTCTTTCCGCCTCCATGTCCTGGAGCCGCCCGACCTGGACCCCTTGAAGGTCCGCTGCCTGGAAAAGATCAGGTCCGCCTATCCCTCCGCACGCATGTACCCGGACCATGACGCCTGGATCGCTGCCGCACGTGCGCTTCACGAAGGCGGGATTCTTCTCGTCGCCGATGCCGACTTCTTTCCCGTGAACCGCCTGGAATGGCTGGGATCGTTCCTGCGCAGCGGAGGACGCCTGCTGCTCATCGGACCACAGCCCTTTTCCGCCGGAGTGGTTCAGTCCGGCAAGAGACTCCTCACCTGGAACGAGTTCGCCTGCATTCTGGCGCCGAATGCCGTGCCCTGGCTTCCCGCCTGGGAAAAATGGTCTCCCCTGACACCCGCAACCTGCCCTGCGGCGATCGAAAGCACAGCCGGACCGGGTGGCCTTTCCGGCTGGACATTCGCACACCTGACCTGGACGGGGCGGGTAGCCGCCCTGGAAACCGACCCCGCTGATACCGATCATCTCCGGCCAGCACTGATCTTCTACGGAAGGGCCCCCGCCGGCGGGGGGACACTGTCTCTGGTAGCCGAAAAAACCGAGGGGAACTGCGTCCGGACGGATATCGAGCTGGGAGACGAATGGAAGGTGTTCTGCCTCCCGTTGGCGACTCTCCGCGGGGATACCAGTAGACGCCCCGCAGGCACGGCTTCCTCTTCGGTTCCCGGGGTGCGGCGCTGGATTGTCATCCTGGCAGGCAAACCGCAAGAGACCCACGGGGATCAATCTCCTCCTCCGGCCATCGACCTCTCTGATTTCCGGATCGTGGAGCTGCCCTGGTCCCCTGAGTCGCTTTCCGCAGCCGATGGGCTCATGATTGCAGCGCTTGCGGACGTACCCGTCGTAAGCGGAAAGAAATGCTCCCTGGTCTCGCCAGCGGGGAAAAAACTCGTCGTCGGAGGACCGGTCGGATTGCTCCCCGGAGCGAGTCCCGAGTGGAAATCCTCTTTCCCCCGCCTCCAGCGCCTGGAACCAATCTTCGCTCTCGACCGTGCCGACGCCCCCCCCGGCTGGTGTGGAATCGTCTGCCGTCACCGGGCAACGGGAGGCACGGTACTCAGTTGGGGCTGGTTGGGAGTCTGGATCTCCCGGATGCGTGACGGCAGTCTCAGAAGGCTTCTCGATCCGTTCCTTTCAGCGCTGCAGCGCCGGGCCTACTTCGTGTCGGCGGGGGCAGACCGCATGACCGCCGGGCCGGGCGGCGATCTTGCAGTCAGTGTTGTCTGGATGGCCGCTAATCCCCGCTGGGCAGCCCGCATTCGCGCCGCCGCCGCGCTTATGGACGGCAGCCGAAAGACCCTGTGTCGTCGAGTGGGCGAGCCGGGCGAAGGATGTCTGCTCGGTAATCAGTACCCCTTGAACTTCCGCCTTCCGATGCCCAGAGGCGACATTTCGCGCGTTTCCAACCTCTCGCTGGTCTGTGAAATCGCCGATATCCGGCAGGGGCCGGAACCGGTGGACCGCGTGGTTCAGCCGATACTTTCCCCGGCAAACCGCGGCCAGCTGCGGGAACGTGTGCGGGCTAAGGGTCCCGCCTTCCGCATCGAGCGCAGATTCATGCCGCTGCTGGCGGTGCGCTACACTCCGTCTGCCCGAGGCTGCAGCGCGCGCGGCCAGTGGCTCCTCGCCGGCAACTTTGACCCTCGTCTGGTCCGCTATGATCTGGGCCAGCTCGCAGCCCTCGGCCTCAATACCGTTGCCGTGACCCTGGACGACCCTCGGCAGGTTCCCCAATTGCGTTACTTTGCACAGCTGGCCCGCCGGAACGGTCTCCGGGTGATAGTGGATCTTCCGGTATTCAATCCCTTCATCCCGGACTTTGAAGCCGGGGAATCGCTGTTGGCCTCTCTGGGAGAGGACGTACTCTCCGATTTGTGTGCACTCCAGATCAAGGTGTCTCTGCCCGAGAATCTGGGCAGACTCGCGGATCTGTGGTCCGCGTGGCTGACCGAGCAATACTGCAGTCCTGACCAGGCCGAGAAGCTTTTCGGCAGTCTGTCCTTGGATGGTCACGGTGCCCGGCGTCTCTGTCGCAGCCCGCTTTTCCGCCGCTTCGCGGCCGACCTGACGCTGCGCTGTTCCTCCTGGCTCAGGACTGAACTGGCGTGTCGGAATTACAAAGGGATGCTGGGGGCGGTGTGCGACGGACTGGACGGGGACTGGACCATCGGTTGCCTGGTGGGAACCCGCCTGCTGGACTACGTCGCCATCCGCGTGGACATGGGCGCCGGTCCTCCCTCGACCGCTTCGGCAGCGGTGCGGCTGGCACGAGGGCTGGCGGGAGTCAAGCCAGTCTGCTTTGCTCCCGTGGTATCACCATGTTCATCGTGGATGGCACCGCCCCGCGGACTGGTCGCCCGCTCATTCGATGTCGTCCGGGAAGCCCGGGCCGCGGGAATCCTGTTCCCCGAGAGCCGGGTGCCCCTCGGCCGCCGGTGGAAAGGTGTGGCGCTCCTGGATTGCGCCGGGAAACCGGAAGATTGGACGGCTGACTTCTGCCAGCGGCTGCGCGAGCTGGTGACCGGTTGGGTTCCGCCCGGCAGCGGCCGGATTATTGAATTCAACCCATGGGCCGAAGATATCTCACTGGCGGCCCTCTTCCGAGATCTTGTGCGGCGGAAGGATGCGGAAATCCGAGCCGAGGGGTGGTCGCGGGACCCGCCGTCGACCCGGCTGACCTCGCTGGGAGGCCCTGTACGGCCGCCGTGCCCGCTTGACGGGTTCAATGCCGTCTGGACCGACATCGAGGTGAACGGCCGCCCCCTGTGCAGAAAGCCTTTCCAGGCTGTCACCGTACGCCACGGCGACCGGATGCGTTTTCACCTTGAAAACGTAGGCACTTGGGAATGGCGGCTCCTTGGCCGCGATCAAGGTGGACGGGTGGCTGTCCTCGCCAGCCGATCCGGCCAGCCGAAAGGACGGTATCTGGAGGCGGAGCGGGGCGAGGGGGGGCGGCGTTCGGCGTGGTTCAAGTGGACCGCACAAGCCGGAGTCTGGCGAATCCGCGCCACACTGGATGGACGGATTCCCTTCGGGGAAGAACTCACCGTCAGAGTAACTCAAACGGACTGAGGCGCTGTTCCACCGGAGAACTTCCTTCCATGGCGGGATTCCTGCCTGCTCCTTGACATCTTCGGCGCAGTCCGGTGGTACGATTACTGCTTCACTCCAACCCCAGGGCTGCCGGTGTATTGTGCTGGAGTGGAGGAGGGTCACGGATGCAGGGTGGTGGGTCCAGGGGCTTCACCCTGGTTGAGCTGATGATAGCGGTGGCCATCATCGGCATTCTCGCAATGATTACCATTCCGGCGATCATCCGGGCTAGGTGGAAAGCCGGCGTCGCCCGCTATTGCCACGACGTGCGTATCGCCTCCGGGGCTTTCGAGCTGTACGCTCTTGAACACGGCAGTTACCCCCCGGACCGCACCCCGGGAGTGGTGCCCCCCGGAATGCAGGAATACCTGCAGAAGATTCGCTGGCATGAGCCCACCAGCCTGGGAGGAGAATGGGACTGGGACCACCGCGTCTTCGGCTACGAAGCCGGTGTCTCGGTGTACAAACCCGACGCTCCGGAAGAAATCCTCACATCGGTGGATGCGACCATCGACGATGGGAACCTCGACAGCGGTATCTTCCGCAGCCGGTCGGACGGCTACATCTACATCATTGAAGAGTAGCCGCATGCCGCGATTCCCGGGAGACGATGCCGTCCCGCCCCCGGGTAGCCGCGTCGGTTTCCTGAGAAACAACCGGAGCCAGCGGAGGATAGCGGAAGAAGGAAACCATCAGGCCCCGCCGGCGGCGGATGGGAACCCGCAGACAAAAACTCTTCAATAGTTGTCCTGCCGCCGAACGTACTCTGACCTCGATGCGATCTATCTGGCACGGCGCCGAAACGCGGGCCACCTCCAGCCAGCGCGGCAGGGTCTCCCAGCGGCGCATGTCCGGTGTCTCCAGGAGTCCGATCAGCACCAGCCGTGTCAGATCACCAAGCGCAGTCGAGTGGGTATTGCGGGCCACGCTTCGAGCCACCGCTTCCTTGACCACTACTCGGGCGGCGGTCTTCCCCGCCTTGATCAGGGCCAGCCTCTGCTCGGTAACCGCCGCCAGCCAGCCGACATCTCCCAGGACACAGGTGCGCCCCAAGTATTTGCCGTCCGCCAGGATCTCAACGTAGGGGGCGGCCAGATCGGGTATACGTCCGTTGACCACTTGGTAGGCGGTGGGAGACCTCCCCAGCAGAGCGAAAAAAACCAGCTCGCAATCCCCCTCCGCTGCGGAGCTGTCCGCGGCCACGTTGGCAGACGGCGGCTGTAATCGGCCGGTCCTCTCGTCGACACCGCATCCGCGGCTGTATTGTGAGGCGAGCCGGTACTGCAGTCGTGCGTTGGAATAGTCGTCCACCATTTCCAGGCAGAAGCCGGCCAGGTAGCGGGAAAAGGCATCCTGCGGGAAATCTCCGATCAGCTCCTTGTCCAGGCTCATGATTATCCGCCGCGCCTCAACCGCGGCATTCTCCCAGTTTCCCAGGGCCAGGTGGTCCAGCGCAGTCATACTGTGCAGCAATGTCCGCTCAAACGGCGTGCCCCGGAAGTCCTGCACCGCATCATTTATCACCAAGCTGGCAGCCCCCTTGGAAATGCTGTAGGTCTCCAAATCTCCGACAATTCCAGCGGCCCCAATATAGTCCCGGGCGCTTTCCTCGAACCGTCCGGCCGCCTGGAGGATGGTTCCGCGTTCCATTAGCCACAGGACGCGATCACGCGCCGGCACCGGGGCGCTGAGATGCTCGTAGGCCCTCTCAAACCTGCCGGCGAAAAAATCCCGGCGCGCCCATGCCACGCGACTGGTGGAGCAACTACAGAGTAACGCGAGCAACGCGGTAAGCGGCAGCAACCGGAGCGCAAAGCGCTTTGATCCCGCCTCCCGGCTGTGTCGCGCAGTAATCACCCCCGCAAACCGCCTCCCGGAATCGTCCTCGCCGCCCCGGGCGATGCCGCCTCCGGGACACCGATTACCATCCGATAAGCGGCTTGCTGGCCTCGCGCTGGAATTCCTTCTCGGTGGTCCACACAATGAGCCCGGTTTCCAGGTCGGTGACCTCGACGGTCAACTTGTAGTACTTCCACTCCTGGCGCGAAACCCGCACCTGCCGGGGAGACTTCTTGCTCATTTCGGTCAGCGAGCCGGTCAGCATGTAGCGGGCTCCAAGCTGCTTGCCTATCGCCACCTGCGTGTCCGGGGTGACATGTGCGGCCTGGTAACCCTGTTCCCTGAGTAGTTCATCCCGGCGTGCCGCGTTGATGAATCTGACCTGGCCGCTGCGAATCAGCTGCGTC
>DTYT01000055.1 GCA_012961745.1 Kiritimatiellia bacterium
CACGAACACGGACTTCCGCACCGATCCATGACCCCAAGGTCGCAGGTTCAAATCCTGCCCCCGCTACCACCTTCCGGTTTTCTGCCTCTCAGGATGTGTCAGCGCCGTAGCTGTTTTACGCGCAGCGTGCGCAGGCGGTTGAGGGAGGCTGCTATTTCGTAGCGGCGCGGGCGAGCGAAATTGCCCGGGTGGGCGCCCGGTGGGGCGAAAGGGTTGAGTACGTCCAGGCCCTTCGAATCGAGCACGGAGTCGAGCCAGTCCAGGACTTCGCCCAGGGTCCGGCGGCCGTCTATCGCCCGCGAGGCCGCCAGATTGATCGCGAACCCCACCGCGCGGACTTGACTGGGATCCACCAACTGTTCGACGTGGCGGATATCGATATCCTGCTGACCGAAGCGGATGTGGTCCATTCCGCGGATGTCTATCTTGACATCCTTACGGCCGCGCGAGGCGTCGATCGACCGGGGCTGCGGGACGCGCGCAGTGATGCGGCCCAAAGGCTGGCAGGCTTCCCGGCTTCGTCGCGAAGGTATCTGGGATGCCACGCGGCGGGCCTCGGCGGTGACCTCTTCGGTGAGGTATTCCCGCATCATCAGCACAGTGTCCGCTTCGTCGAGATAGTCTCCGCTGCCCCCCATGACCAGCACCGTCGAGACCCCCAGCTCGTTGTACAGTTCCCTTACCCGGTCGATGAATGGAGTTATGGGTTCGTGATCCTTGCGTACCAGGGCCTGCATGCGGGCGTCGCGCACCATGAAATTGGTGGCCGAGGTATCCTCGTCCAGCAGGAGGAGGCGCGATCCGGCCTCCAGCGCTTCCACGATATTGGCTGCCTGACTGGTACTCCCGCTGGCGTCGTCGGTGGAAAAACAATCCGTACGCCGGTCCCCGGGGAGGAGTGAAATGAACCCGCTGATGTCCACTTTTTCGATACGGCGGCCGTCTTCAGCGCGAATCTTCACCGCGTCCGGTCGCGTGACCACGTATTCGCGGCCGTCGCCCGGCACATGGGGGTAAACACCGAATGCCAGCGCATTCAGGAGAGTGGATTTTCCATGGAATCCGCCGCCGACAATCAGCGTGATCCCCTCCGGGATGCCCATGCCGCCGATCCGGTTGCCGCCGCCCCATTCGTCGGGCAACTGGTTGGGGACTTCGAAAGCCACCCGTAAAGGCGGGGGTGATTGGAACAGAACGGCCTGGGATCGCTCAAGCGGAAGCTGGGTATTGCCGGCGGCGCGTGGCAGGAGTGCTCCGTCGGCCACAAAGGAGACCAGCCTCCTGTCGGCGAGTTCGCCTTGAATAGCGGAGAAGTTCTCTACCGTGTCGACGAAGGCGCGGATCTGTGCGCCGTCATGCCGCGGGTAGTAAAGCGTGCTTCCCGCCAGGGCAGGCAGGGATCCAAGGAGCAGGCGGGCCGCCTCAGCGCCCAGCACGGTACGGCCGGCCGCGGGAAGTCCGACGGCGAGTCGTAACTCGACGAAATCGCTGGTTACCAGGCCGGCGGACCTTTCGACCACTTCCTGCCCCCCGGCATCGATTTCCAGGTGGCCGCTCTTGCCGCTCCCACGGACCGGGAAGCGCCGGCGCAGAGCCCGTATCTCGGAGTGCGCAATGCGGATCAGATAATCCTGGAAGGCGATGCGGCGGACGCGGTTGCGGAATAGGTGGGCAGGGAAGCGGGCGCTGGAGTGCGGGACCCTCAGCCGTACCAGTGATGGGGCGGCGAACGGATCTCCCTGCACGCGGTCCACGTAGAGGGTACACACGCCCAGGTCGTAGGTTCCGGCGATTTCCTTGTAAGCTTTGTAGCCCCGGCGGTCGATTTTCCGCAGGGTCGCTTCCAGATCGTATCTTGTTCTCATGCCCGTCGTTGATCTCGCCGGCGGCAGGCGAGTGC
>DTYT01000056.1 GCA_012961745.1 Kiritimatiellia bacterium
CTGCACCGCCGGATGCTCGTATAGCGCACGGGTAACCTCCCGGGCGAAACCGTCCCGATCCACCGCCAGGGCGTGACCGGCCGGAACCCGGTGCGCCTCCGCCACGCGCTGGAGCAGGGAACCTGCCAGACGCAATTCCCCCAGCAGCATGCCGGTGGGTCGGTCCGCCAACGCCGAACCTAGCGAATTGGAGCACACCAGCTCGGCCAGCAGATCGGTCCGATGCGCCGGGGTCATGGCCCGCGGGCGCATTTCGAAGAGCCGGACCGCAGCCCCCAGCCGGGCCGCCTGCCAAGCCGCCTCGCAACCCGCCAGTCCGCCGCCGATCACCGTAACCACAGGCAAGTTTCCGGTATGTCCGTTCACATGCTGATCCCTCTGCATCCCCACCACGGGGAAGTCAGGAAAACACAAGGTAACGATTGTCCGCCATGATCAAGGTACGCCCGCCCCCTGCACGCCACAATGAGATGCGGCGTATGCCGATCGGCGTACCCTCGGAGTACACCTCGTCACGGTGGACCACGTATTCCGGCTTGAGGAAAGTCGCCGGCCCGACGGTTCCGCCCAGGTGATCACTCCGCCCGTATGCCCAATGGAATCCCGTCTTCTCGTCCTCGAGCACGTTCCCGCGGACGCGTGCCCAAGGGTTACATCCCAGCCCGAACTCGGCGATATTGCGGCGGGCCGGATCAATATCGAAATAGGCCCGCAGGCTGTCTGCCACCGGGCCGGTACCTTCTATGCCGCTGATCTGGTTCTGCTCCACTTTCAGTCTGAGCAGGGTGCCGGCGCGGACCATCGGCAACGTGCCGGAGGTCTTACTCGGTTCCCCTTGGTCGCCTTCGTATGGAACTTGATAGGCCTCGCCGGACGGTAGATTTATGATCGGAAAGTCCTTTTGGGGAGTACACAAACCATCGTCAGCGCGGCCCTGTCGAAAGCGGAGGTCGAAAAGCGCCTGGTCACCGGTACCGAAGACGACTTCCGCGGCATCGGCTTCATTCAAAAGGTCCCGCAGTCTCCAGGCCCTGGCCGCCACCACCCGGTAGTCGGCCGCCAAGGCCGTCTGCTCCATCTCCCGGCTTACACCGGGCATGCTGGCGACGCGCAGCCCTCCCACTCCAGGGCGAACCAGACGGCTGAGGGGAGCAGTCGCGGAAAACTCGGTCATCGCGACCACCAGGTTGGCCTTGCGTACATAGTCCGTCAAGCCGACCGGCCGGCCGTCCAAGTATCCTTCCTCCGGCAAATCAGCGTTATGACTACCGGTGGCCGGGTACTCCAGCAGGGGAAACGTCGGCACACCGATCTGCTCGAACCCCGCCCGCCACTCTTCAGCCATGCGCCGACGTTCGGCCCATACCGGGTTGTCTGCGATGAGCCTATGTGGGACATCACAGAGAACCAGAGCCTTCTCGCCGGGCTGCGGTTCGAAGACGGTCTGCAGCAGTTTGCGCAGGTCGAATTCTTCAACTGGTCCGGGACCAATCACTGGTCATAGCCCATCCGCCGCCCGGAGCTCGTTTCATGCGGTGCGTGAAGGACAGTCATCGGCAACCGGACAGCGATCACATTCCGGCCTGCGGGCCTTGCAGCAGTATCGGCCGTGAAACACCATACAGTGCGAAAATCGTCCCCAATCCTTTCTCGGAATCAGCGTACCAAGGTCCTGTTCGATCTTTTCGGGATCCGTGTTCCGGGTAAAGCCCAGTCGCTGCGCCACGCGGCTGCAGTGCGTATCAACGATTATACCCGGCTTACCGAAGGCACTCACCATCACCAGATTCGCCGTCTTGCGGCCTACACCGGGTAGTGCCACCAGTGCCTCGAAATCTTCCGGCACCCCGCCACCGTGTTTTTCCACCAACTCCCGTACCAGTGCGCGGATGGCGCGCGCCTTGTTGCGGAAGAAGCCGGTGGACTTGATTTCCCCTTCCAGTTGTTCCTGGGGAACCCGTGCCCAGTCGGCCGCCGTGCGGTATTTACTGAAAAGCGCGGGGGTGACCATATTGACCCGCCGGTCGGTAGACTGAGCCGAAAGAATGGCCGCGATCAACAGCTCCAACGGATTACTGAAATCCAGTTCACAGCGGGCATCCGGATACGCGGCCTGGAGCTTGCGGAAAATCCGCCGGGCGCGATGGCGCCGTTCCTCCGGCGACTCCCGGGGATGAAGCGTCCCCGTCTTCATCATCGCAACCAGCCTCCCGCGACATAATACCAGCCCGGCGCCGCCAAGCAATCCCTTGCGAACTCAGGTCCGCCACCCACCGAAACAGTCCGCGGTCTCCCGGACTCCCTGGCCGGTAAGTGCGGATGTGATCAGTAGCGGAGCGGTCGAATTCACCTTGCGCAGATGTCTTTCGAGTGAAGGCGCATCGAAGGGTACGTGAGGCAGAAGGTCGGCCTTGGTGAGGATCACCGCGCCCGCCAGCCGGAATACGAGTGGATACTTCTCCGGCTTGTCCTCGCCTTCAGTGACAGAGACCACCGCCACCTTGGCCCTCTCCCCGATGTCGAATTCCGCCGGACAGACCAGATTGCCGACGTTTTCCACGAAAACGAAATCCAAGTCGGCCAGTGGCAGCTCCTGCAGACCGGCGTGAACCAGGCGGGCCTCCAAGTGACACGCGCCGCCGGTCAGCAGCTGCCTTACCGGAATCCCGGTTTCCGCAATCCGCCGGGCGTCGTAGGTCGTTTCCACGTCGCCTTCCAGTACGGCCACACGCGCAGAACCGCCCAAGTGCTCTGCCAGCCGGCAAAGCAGCGCCGTCTTCCCGCAACCCGGTCCGCCGATAAGATTGATCATGGTAACGTTGTGTTGTCGCAGCAACTCGCGCGTGGCGGCGGCCCACTTCTCGTTTTCGCCCCTCAATCCCTTCAATACCTTTACTTCCTGCTGCCGTGTCACCTGCCCTCCTCCTCGCGGACCAGCCTTTTCACCACCAACCGGGCATACTCCTCCAGTTTCCCCTCTAAAAGGGGCGACAGGCCAAGCCCGGGCTTCACGCTCAACGGCTGGATGCCCCCGATCAGCAGGCGGCGCGGAGCACACCCCAGCCGCTGAATCAGCTCCAGCGATTCCAGGATGCTGCCGTGATGCAAGGACCAGCGCAACTGTTCTTTGCGATCTCGCACCTGCTCGGCCGTGAACCATACCAGACTGCCCGGGGGCTCGCCCATGTACACGCAGTCCAGGATCAAGGCCAAGCCGCGGTTCGGCAGAATGCTCATCAGCCCGGAAACCCCGGTCCCCAGCTCGTAAACGTCCGCCGGCAGTGACTCATAGCCCTGCAGCAGTTGTGCCAGACGCACCCCGATGCCCTCGTCTCCCATGAGCAGATTTCCTACACCTACCACCACCGGACGCTGGGGTTGGGCGGTATTGCCATCTGTGCTGTCGGGAGGTTTCATCCCTCACCGGGTTCCTTCCTGTCAGACGAACGAAACAACCAGGTAGTGGGTCGAACACGAGATACACGGATCGTAGGCCCTGACTAGCATCTCCAGCATCAGCCGTATCTCTTCCTGATCCCGATCCAGGATCTCCGGCACCAGTTTCTCGAAGTCCTTTTGGATGTTGGCGTGATTCTGGTTAGTGGGAATGCACATATTCGCCCCGGTACAGAGGCCTCGGCCGTCAAAGCGGTAGCGGTGAAACAGGGTACCCCGCGGCGCTTCGACGGCGGCTGCGCCCTCTCCCTCCTGCGGGGTCACCGGTACGGTCCTGGATTCCTGGTCCAGTCCCTCCTCCAGCAGCGTGTCGATCAGGCGCATTCCGTCCTCTACAACCTGTACACATTCAACCATCTGGGCAATATTGTTGCAGTAGGGGTTACAGTTCCCGGCCTCCAGCCCCAGCTTCCGGGCCGCGGCTGCCGCGCGGGGCAACAGGTATTCCCCATTGAGGTTGAAGCGGGCCAAGGCTCCCACCATGTAAGACTCCCGGTGCCAACGCGCCCATTTAGCGGTAGATTGTGGCGAGACGTACTCGTTGGCCACCTTCTCGAACTGCTCCGGCGGCACTGTTTCCTCCGTCTCCGTGCTGCCGATGCGTCCCTCGTAGAATGTGTATTCTCCGGGGTGAACCAGGGCGACATACTCGGTCTCCCGGCGGAAATCGGGCAGCCGATCGGCCAAATCGTGCAGAGCATCCACCATCACTTCCAGGCACGGCAGACACTCTTCCAGAAGCGACCGCAGGCAGACCAACTCCTCTTCGGCGGGCAGCTTGGTGAATCCCCCCACCTTCAGGCGCACCGGATGCGTCATCCGGCCACCGATAATCTCCATCCAGCGGTTGCCCGTGGAATGCGCCTTCATCACCGCCCGCACCAAGTCGGGATGTGATTCGACCAGCGGAAGCACCGATTTCTGTCCCAGCAGGTCGGGCGCCACCAAGTATCCCAGGTGA